>WGFZ01000001.1 GCA_015491955.1 Nitratifractor sp.
CAAAAATGGGGTGATGCTTTACGATATTAAATGTTGTAATATAGTATGCCACTCTAATTCCAATAGAGTTATCAAGTTTCCCTTGCTCTATCTTCTTAATGTTATCAATAGTTCCTTGAACTCTATTATGAAATGGTGTGATAAAGTTATAGGCTGTTATAAAAATTAGACTAAAAGTTGCAACTCCAATTAGAAAGGCTTTTATAGTTAAACGATAGTGTAAAATCACCATTAAAGTCAATCCAGCAATAAATGCTATTTGACCCGTTCTTCCATTTGCAATGAAAAGATTACCTGTAACGGTTAAGAAAAATATAGAAAAAGCCATCTTTTGCTTCATAGTATAGGAGTCTGAAAATATCCTATATAGAAGTAAGATAGCAGTAAATGCCAAAAATACACTATATTCAATATGGTTCATAAATGGAGATGGATTAGATGGAGTTGCCCCATAAATACTCCACCAACCAAGGTATATTCCATAAGTTAGCATCTCACTTATAAACATTCCTATTAAAAAGAAGTTTAAAATTCTATCTGTATAGTAGGTTTTTAAAGAAGTTCCAACAATATAGATTAGAGAAAGATATGTTAACATTACCCGTATATTACGACGTCCATCTGGAAAATTCTCTGTCCAAAAGAGTGATATAACTAAAAGAAAAAGAAAAATTAGTAAAACCTTCAGAGCTGGACTCTCTTTTATAAGAGTAAATTTCCTTTTGAAATCTCCCTCGACTATCCAAATTAATGGTAATAATAGACTAAAAAATGTAACAGCAGCTCTTGAGAGAGGAAGAATTAAAGCAAAAATAGCTATTGTCCAGAAGTATATCTTCTCATAATTTATATTTTTAAACATAAAACTCCCTACTAATATCTAATCAGAGTATTTTAACTAAATTTCTCTATCTATTGTATAGTTTATGATAGACACTTTTGAGTTGTTGTAAAAACCCTCCTCTATTAGGAAAATTTTTTTTTAACTTTTTCCATATTAGAGATATATCTTGATTAATTTTATATACAATTTTAATATTTTTTTTGCATATATCTAATGACTTTATCCATATAAAAAAATTTAAGATTCGTTCGTATATAAAAGTAAACCAAGTAAATGAGAGCAGTTTATCTTTACTTATTCTAAATAGCAAAAATGTAAAAGCAGCGATAGGAATTTTAAATGTATAGAAAAGAAGTCCAGAAAATATCATTCCTTTTACAATTAAAACTCCTACCAATTATACTAAGGAAAATATTAAAAGAAAAGATATCAATAAGTAAGAGTAATTAATAAAAATTAAAAATCAAAACTAATTTTAAATATAGGATAAAAGATAGGGGCTATATAAACAAAAAAAATTAACCGCTACTGCTAAAAGCAGATAAGCGGAATATAGGATTACTTTCTTCTAAGCTCTTTAATACGAGCTGCTTTTCCTTTTCTATCACGTAGATAGAAGAGTTTAGCACGACGTACACGTCCACGACGAAGAACTTCAATACTCTCAATACTATTAGAGTAGATAGGGAAAATTCTCTCTACGCCAACATTATTTGCACCAATCTTACGAACAGTAAAACTCTTACCTGTTCCTTCACCTCTAAGAGAGATACAAACTCCCTCAAAGTTTTGAACACGCTCTTTATTTCCCTCTTTAATACGAACTGCTACACGGAGGGTATCACCAGCACGGAACTCTGGGATATTTTTCCCTTCAACTTGGGCTTTTTCAAAGCTCTCAATATATCTATTTTTCATACTTTTGCCTTCGCTTGTTGATATAAATCGGGTCGGAAGTACTGTGTCTTCGCTAAAGCCATCCGATTTTTAATGGCTGAGATTCTACTATGATTACCCTTTAGAAACTCTGAAACTACTCTTTTATCTTTAAACTCATCTGGCTTTGTAAAAGCTGGTGCTTCAAGAAGGGACTCTTCAAAACTCTCTTCTTGTAAAGAGGCTTGATTTCCAAGAACTCCTGGAATAAGACGACTTATAGAATCACAAATCATCATAGCAGGAAGTTCTCCACCCGTTAATATAGCATCACCTACACTAAAAACTTCATCAGCATAGCTCTCTATAAGTCTCTCATCAACACCTTCATATCGTCCAGATACTAAAACTATATGCTCACTTTTAGCTAGACGCTTTGCATCATTTTGACGAAAAGGTTTTCCAACAGGTGATAGAAAAACTATATGTGCCTTTTTTGAGCTATCTGTAATAGCCTCTAGTGCATCTCCTAGTGCTTGTGGAGATATTAACATTCCAGCACCACCACCAACAATTGACTCATCAACTTTTTTATAACGACTTTTACTATAGTCTCTAGGATTTACAAAATCTATATTGATTCTCTTGTCATCTTTTGCACGTCCTAAAATCGATGCACTAAAATAACCCTCAATTAACTGAGGAAAAAGAGTTACAAATGTAAAATACATCAACTAGCCTCTAAAATATCTTTAGAGTCTTGAACATATAGAGTCTTTGTTAAAGAGTCAAAAGAGAGTATATATCTAGGTATATATGGTATTAAAAAACTTTTAGCTAATCCTATATCTTGTAGATAAGCTTCAGTCTCAATTATAAGATAGTCAATATCAAGCACTCTTTGAATATCTTTTACCATACCTAAACTAGAATCCTTCTCTTTAACACTAGAACCAATAATTTCAAACCAATAGTGTTCACCCTCTTTTAAAGGGCAGAACTCTTTTGTCTGCTCTTCATCACTATATATCTTAGTATTTGTAAGCCTTTTAGCTCTATTAACATCATCATAACCCTCAAAATGAATTAATCCACGTTTAGGATTATAGGATTTAATCTTGAGTAAACCTTGAGTAGTATTAAAAGAGTTACCAGCTAAAAATTGCTGAGGAAAATCTGTATGTAGATGAAGTTTCAAATCACCATTAAGTCCAACAGTTCGCCCAATTTGGGCAATAAAAAAATTCTCTTTTTTCATTAGAGCCTAATTAACTGCCCGGACATTTACCCGGTAATTCTTGCCACCTTTAGCTTTACAGCCAGAGATAACACTCTTGATAGCATTAATCATACGACCCTCTTTGCCAATGAGCTTACCAACATCTTCATTATGAGCATATAGAAGAATCTCATCGTACTCTTCTGAGATAGATTCCTCTTCAACTCTTAAGAGTTCAGGGTGTTTAACGATAAGCTTGGCATAAGAGAGAATGAAATCTTTAACCATTAGATAATTACTTCTTACTAGAAATACGCTTAACAGTTGGACTCATTTGAGCACCAACACTAAGCCAGTAGTTTAGACGTTCATCATCAATTTTAATCTCTTTCTCTTTAGCAACAGGATTGTAATATCCAATAGATTCAATCCAACCACCATCTCTACGTTTACGGCTATCTGTAACAACAATTCTATAAAAAGGTTTCTTTTTACGTCCCATACGAGTAAGTCTAATAACAGTCATTTTAATTCCTTCAAAAAATTATATTCAAAAGTTCTGACAACTCTCTTTGACGGTAAGAGACTCATCAGGACTTTTGAGGGCGAATTATAGCAAAAAATACTAAATATATAAATATGGTACCCCCAGGAGGACTCGAACCTCCAGCTAGGCCTTAGGAGGGCCCTGCTTTATCCTGTTAAGCGATAGAGGCAAAAAACATTGAAATAATACTATTAATCCTCTTAGAAAACCCAAAAAGTTCTATGATTTGAGTCTTCTATTTCTATATGCTAGTAGAATTAAAATAAATACAAGAGCTATAGATGGCCAAACCCATACAGGTATAGGTACTGGATCACCAGCTGCGTATGAGTGCATTCCACTTAGATAATAATTAACTCCAAAATAGGTCATAATGACTGAACTATAGGCTAATACCGCAGATACATTGAATGTATAATATGAACTAAGTTTTGGTATAAAACGAAGATGAACTACAGCTGCATATACAAGGATTGTTACGGCCGCCCAAGTCTCTTTTGGATCCCAACCCCAATAGCGTCCCCAAGATTCATTTGCCCAAACTCCACCAAGAAAGTTACCTAAAGTAATTAGAGCCAATCCAACAAGTAGAGTCATCTCATTAATAATACTTAATTCCTTTATAGAGTTATCAATATTTTTATTTTTTCCATTTCCACGCAAAATAAATAGAACTAAAACTAGTAATCCAAGCAGTGCCCCCAATCCCAAGAATCCATAACTAGCAGTAATTACTGCTACGTGAACCATCAACCAATAAGATTGAAGTACAGGTACAAGATTTGTAATTTGAGGGTCAAGCCAATTTAAATGTGCAACAAATAGAAAAATTCCAGCAAGGATAGAAGTTGCGGCTAAAGTTAATGCTGAGCGTTTAGAGAATACAAAACCAGCCAATACTGTTGCCCAAGCAATATATAAAATAGACTCATAAGCATTTGACCAAGGAGCGTGTCCAGCAATATACCAACGGAGTCCTAAGCCAATAGTATGGGCAAAAAATGAGATAATAAGTATAGCAAGTGTAATACGTACTGGCCACTTTAGAGAAAATTTTGGTTTTAGTATATTGGTAAAGGCGAAAATCAAAAGTAAAATTCCAGCCAATATATATATAGGAACTAAGCGATTAAATATATTAAATTTATTATAGGCTATCTCCATTTTTATATGCTTTTTTGAAGGGATAATATCTCCACCATAAAAATATTGATACTTTTTTATTATATCTAGTGCTTTATCTGCCTTTTTCCAATTTTGTGTTTTTATTCCATCCTCTACACTTTTAAAGTAATTAGCAGTAATAAATCTTACTAAATCAGACTCTTTCTTAGGAAAACTCTTAATAGCCTCTATTGGAGAGTACCATCTATGCTCTTTATCTCCTGCTTTTGGAAATATTTTTATCAATCTTCCTTGAAAAATCATATAAAGGATATTGAGACGTTCATCTACTTTTCTAAGTTCCTTCTCATATTTATTTTGATCAGCTAGACGTTTTTTAGAGGCTAAAGTAATATCTCTAGCAAAAATATAATTTTTACTCTTCTTATCAAAGAAATCCTCATAAGAGGCATACTTACTACCCTTTGGTAATCCCAATTTTTTTGCTATTAGTGGATGGGATATTTTAATTATCCTTAACTTTTGATATATCTGAGGAGCAACAAGCATTCCTAATAGAACTTGATTAGCATCCATTCCTAATATTTTAGTTTTCCTAGAGATTTTAGATAGAAATTCATTGGATACCGTATCAAGTGGCTTCATTCTTCCACCACTATCTTGAACAACTAATGTAGCAAACTTATTACTATGTTCTAGTGAAATTGAGGTAATCTTCTTAAGCTCTTTAGGAGTAATTGTTGAAGTATCAATATCGGAGGCCTTTAAAGGGCTTATGGATTGTAAAAGTCCCATTAGTATAAGAATGGACATAATGGGAGTTTGAAGCTTTTTAAGCTTACGACGTAGTGCTTGGAAACGCCCTTTAGGAGATAGATAACTCCAGAGAAAACCAATTGCTAATAGTAAATAGCCAATATATGTAATTATGGTACCTGGGTCATGGTTTACAGATAGTACTGTTCCTTTTTCATCCATATCATAAGAACTTTGAAAAAATCGATAACCTCTATAGTCTAAAACGTGATTCATATAGATGTGATATGGCATTGTTATGTTACGCTCCTTATCTATTATACTAACATAGCTTGAGTATGAAGCTGGACTCATTGAACCAGGATAACGTTTTAAGTCAAAATCTTTTAATTTGATGGAAAAAGGTAATGGGATAATTTTAGCTCCATAGCTAAGCTTTACTCCAATATCTGAAAAGTTAACTATAGCAGGAGTACCAGGTTGAGCTCTTCTACCTTTTAAACGAACAGTTTTACTCTTACCATTATGACTTACTCTTAAGAGCAACATCTGAGGATTTTTAGCATTTGGCTTTAGTGCTACACTCTTCCAAACAATTCTAGCTTTAGGTGTAATACTACGTAGTACTAAGGAGTTACTAGAAAACATATAAAGTTTACGTGTTTTAAATGGACTAATTCCTGCCTTAAGCTCACCATTTTTTCTATCAGCCATATTAAGGGTTCTAATGTCCACAGGAGAATCAATTGTTAAGTTTGAATCTTTTTGTGAAATATATATTGTAGGTTTAATCTTTGAACGATTAGCTTCAAAAGATAGAATAAAAGTACCAAAATCTTTTTGCTCTCCTTTTGCAAGATATATATCTTCACCCATACCACCACTTGCTACTTTGAGTGATAAGATAGTTGTTCCATTTTTCTCATCAGATACTAAAGTCTGTTTAGCTGAAGGTAGATACTTTAGAAGTTTAATATGAACACTTTTATTATCTAATTTTAATGTATCACTAATATGATTTTTAGTCATTGAAGATAGATATAGAGGTCTCTCAAACTCTGCAATCTTTTTATGCTCTTTAAGAGAGATTTTAAGCATCATTACATCACTAACCATAAAGTTACTGCTTTGCCCCTCTCTAATATGTTCAATACCCTCATATCCAATATAACGCGTCAATAAAGCACCAATAGCTATAAATAAAAAAGCAATATGTAGGATAAATTGTCCCCATTTCTGACGCCTATACATTTTAAAACGAACTATATTATAAGTGATAGTAAGAATAAAATAAAAGAGTAGAGCTTCAAACCACTTAGCATTATATACCAATGCCCTTGCTGTTTGTGTACCATAATCATTCTCAATAAAAGTGGCAACACCAATTGAAATAGCAAATATTAGCATTAAAGTAACTGCTATCCTCATAGAAAAAATCTTATTTAACACCATTTGTACTACCTTCTTAACTATTTAGCTCTTTTATTTTTACACCACAGAGATTGTATCGTGATAGCTTTAATCCATTTATATAAACTTTTATGGGAACAAGCTATTAAGACTTATTTAAGAAAACTCTATATGACTACTTTAACTTATCCCAACTATTTGCAATACTTACAGAACATTTCAAAGCTATATTAAGTGGATAGATATTTTCCATAATATTACGAAAACTCTCTGCAATATTTAAAGCTTCAGCCTCATTAGCCTCAAAGATTAACTCATCATGAATTTGTAAAAGCATTCTAGCTTCAATTTTATCTCTATTAATTAGCTTATCGATTTTTAACATAGATAGTTTAATTAAGTCAGCTGCACTTCCTTGAAATACACTATTTATAGATTCTCG
>WGFZ01000002.1 GCA_015491955.1 Nitratifractor sp.
TGAGCTCTTTTTAGACCTTTCATATCTCTTATAAAATACTTTCCAAGTTTTTGAGTAGCGTATAGTCTGTTTGTCTGTTCATCTTGACAGACTCTTAGAAGTTTCTTCTCTCCTATACGAAAATACTCTTTTTGCTGTGATAGTGGTACAAATAGGTCTTTTGGCAATCCCCAATCTACAAATGCTCCATATTGACGGTAATCAACAACTTCAAATAGTCCATACTCATCAAGCATAGCTTTTGGTCGTAGCGTTGTAGCTACGGGGCGGTCTTCGGAATCGTGATATAAAAATACTTCTATAATATCTCCAAGTTTCATATCTTCACTTACATAAGCTCTAGGTAAAAGTACTTCATCACCATCAGCTGAGCGAAGGAAAAGACCAAATTCACTATTTTTATAGGCTTCAAGCCAATTTATACGCCCAATCTTCAAAGACTCAGAGAGTTTTAACTCACTACTATTATTTGGCATTCTGCCCCTTATTTTGATTATCTTCATCAATTAAATCTAGCCTATGACCATCATCATCAAATTTTCTTTGAAAGTTTCCACGGATAATAGCAAAGGTGAGCCACGCAAATACAATCATAGCTACTATATAAAAAATATCACCTATTTTCATACTATGCCTCCATTTTGTCTAACACCCTCATAAGCAACAATTCCAACTGAAATACCAAGATTTAGACTCCGTCCTTCAGGAGTCATTGGAATTGTTATACAATTTTCTCTATATCTATCAAGTAACTCTTTTGGAAGCCCAGATACTTCAGAGCCAAATAGAATCCAATCATTAGGAGAATAGTTAGCTTCCCAATATGGACGAGTTGTTTTAGTAGTTGCTAGATGAAAATGTTCTGTAACAAGATTAGCCTCTAAAAACTCTTCTAAGCTCTCCCAAACTACTAAATTTAGCCTATCCCAATAATCAAGCCCTGCCCTTCTTACTGCTTTTTCACTAATATCAAATCCCAAAGGCTTGACGAGATGCAAAGTAGCTCCTAGATTAACACATAGCCGACCAATAGTTCCAGTATTTGGTGGAATTTGAGGTGATACTAATACAATATTAAACATTTAAAATACAATCGTTTTATTTCCGTGAATGAAGACTCTATCATTCAACACAAGATTTAAGGCTCTTGATAGAACCACCTTCTCAACATCTCTTCCTGCTTTTTGCATATCTTTCCAATCAAAGCGATGATTTACAGGAATTACATCTTGAGCAATAATAGGACCTTCATCTAAATCATTAGTAACAAAATGTGCAGTAGCTCCAATAATCTTAACTCCTCTCTCATAGGCTTGTTTATATGGATTTGCTCCAATAAATGCAGGGAGAAAAGAGTGGTGAATATTTAAAATTTTTCCTTGATAGTTTGAGACAAAATTTGCTGTGAGAATACGCATATATTTAGCTAAAACAATTAAATCAATATCATAGATTTCTAAAGCTTTAAGTAACTTCTCTTCGTGTTCTTCCCTACTTATATCTTCAGCAGGAATATAGATAAAAGGTATATCAAAACGCTCTACCAAATCCTTTAAAGTTTCACGATTTGCAATTACAGCTTCAATATCAGCATCTAGCTCTCCATCAGCGTGGCGAATTAAAATATCTCCTAGTGCGTGAGACTCTTTTGTAGCAAGTATTACAATCTTTTTTCGACGTGGTGTTATGACTCTTACATTTGTTCCCTCAGGCACAATTTTACATAAATCATTTTGAAGGCTATTCTCATCAAAATCACCAGTTACAACTGAACGCATAAAAAATTTTCTACTATCTTTATCTACAAACTCTCGGTTACTATCAATATTTAACCCATAATCATAAAAGACTTTAGAGATACGATAGACTAATCCATGTTTATCTTTGCAATCTATCAGGACTCTTGCCCTCTTTGCCATTATCAATCCTTATAAGATTTTAATATAGATTATACCCAAAGCACCTCATCAACCACGCTATAATTTCATCAAAAAGAGTTTAAAATGCCACTTTATAATCCTAGTAAGCGACAAGATAAGCGTACAGTTACTACCAATGATGGCACTATCACACTCTACTCAAGCGAGTTTGATGAATGCTACCACTCTACTAATGATGGTGCTTTGAATGAGTCTTTAAATAAACACATAATCCCAGCTTTTAAGCTCCTAGATACTCAAAAAGATGAGATAAATATATTAGATATATGTTTTGGACTAGGTTACAACACCCTTGCAACACTTCACTATCTACAAAATAATCCAATCCAAAGTAAGATAAACATCTTCTCTCCTGAGTTTGATAAGGAGTTAGTGGTATCTTTGAAAGATTTTGATTATCCAAATGAGTTTACTCCATTTTTGCATATCATAGAGGAGCTTTCAGAGAGTGGCTTTTATAGTGATGATAAGTTATCTATAGAGATTTTATTTGGAGATGCTAGAGAGACTCTCCCTAAAATTAAATCTAAAATAGATATTGTATATCAAGACCCATTTAGTCCTAAAAAAAATCCTCTACTTTGGACAAGAGAGTACTTTGCCACAATTAAAGCAATCGCTTCAAAAGAAGTTATACTTACTACCTACTCTAGTGCCACATCTATTAGAATGGGACTTTATGAAAATGGCTTTTTACTATATGAGACTCCAACCAAAGAGGTACGCTCTGGTACTATCGCCTCACTAAGAGTACTTAATCTTAAAAGTATTGATATGGAGCTAAAAAAGAGCCGTAATCCACAAGCTCACTCTTTGCGTGATGAGATGTTTTGTTTAAATTGAGTCGAAGGAGAAGCAAGAGTGAATAGAGCTAACGATATTTTAAATCAAAAGGGAAAGCTCCTTACTCAGATATATTTTGAACTTCAGAGCTATTACGAGAAACGCTATGGAGTAAATACACTTATATTTATTGAAATTGGTAGCTTTTTTGAGATATATGAAGTAAATAATGAAGAGTTAAAGATAGGAAAAGCAAAAGAGGTGGCTGAATTTCTCAATATTCAACTAACTAGAAAAAGTAAAGCTATTTTAGAGAACTCTATAAATAACCCTCTAATGGCAGGAGTACCATCAGTTAGCCTAGAACGCTATCTATCTAAATTGGTTCAAAGTCATAAATATACTATTGTTTTAGTTCGTCAAAAAGGGACTCCACCAAATATAAAACGCTATATTAGTAATATCATCTCTCCAGGTACAAACTTCGAGTATCAAAATGAGGCTCAAGAGAATAATATAGTCTCAATTCTTGTAGATGAAAATAGTGGTATATACTCTGTTGGTTATAGTGCTATTGATGTAACAACAGGGAAAACTCTGATAAATGAGATATACTCAAGTAGAGATGATAAAACATTTGCTTTAGATGAGCTATTTAATCTACTTCAAAGCTATAATACCTCTGAAGTGATTATAACACTAGCTCAAGCCACAATAGACTCCAATTGGCTACTTGGATATTTGGAGATAAAAAATACTACTCACTCTTTCAATAAAAAGCACCCAAAAATATCATATCAAAATGAGCTATTTGCTAAAGTCTTTCAAATTAAATCCCTACTTAGTCCCATTGAGTATTTAGACCTCGAACGTTTTCCTCTTACAACAGAGTCTCTAGCAATCTTAATAGATTTTATAATTGAACACGATGAGAGATTGATAGAGAAGATGAATCGCCCACAGTTTTTGGGTAGTAATAGATATTTGTACCTAGGTAATAATGCTCTTGAACAGTTAGGAGTTATTAGTAAAATCCCATCAGAAGTTACACTACTAGAGCTCATTGACTATAGCTCTACTGCTTTTGGAAAACGACTTTTAAAAGAGCGTCTTTTAAATCCAATTTGTGATATAGATATTTTAAATGCTAGATATGAGCTGAGTGAGCGTGTATCCCCTAAAGAAGATAAATTCACTTCACAACTTAAAGCTATATATGACTTAGAACGTCTTATACGAAGAGTGAAACTACGACGTTTACACCCAGTTGAGCTAACTTATATTGCAATATCAATACAAGAGATTATCAAGTTATTTAAACTATGTGAAGATTCAAATATTGATATAGATAAAAATTTAAGTAGTAAAAGTCAAGAGTTTTTTAATTGGATAAAAAATAGTTTTAATTTGGAGCAGTGTGCTAAATTTCGCCTTGAACAAATAGATAGAAATATTTTTAAAGAGGGGCTATATCCTGCTATAGATTTATTAGTAGATAAAGAGCGTCAAGAGTTTGCAAAACTTGAGACTATTGCACTAGAACTTGAAAAGCTTTTTGAAGATAAAAATATCAATATACCTTCAAAAAAGAGTATTGTACAAATCTCTTATCTTGAGAGTGAGGGATACTACCTTAGTCTTACAAAATCTCGCTTTAAATTAATTGAAAATGAGTTCAAGAAGGGTTACTTTAAACTCGAAGATAAAAATATATTTTGGCAAGAGTTCTACTTTAAAAATCTTAAGAGTCTTGTTAAAATTAACTCTCCTATCTTTGAAGAGATTACTCAGCAAATTGAATCAACTCGTATAAAGTCTATTGCCCTTATTAAAGAGTATTATGAGCATTCTCTTGAAAAGATTGAAGAGCATTATAGTCTGCTTCTTGAACAACTTGTAGATTTTGTTGCTAAACTCGATGTTGCTGTTAGTAATGCTCGTTGTAGCAAGAAGATGAATCTAAGCCGTCCTATACTTGAAGATGGAAACTTTTTTGAAGCTATCGCCTTACGTCATCTTATTATTGAATCAAATGAAAAACGTGGTATTTATATTCCAAATGATGTATATTTAGGAGAGTTTAATGGTACTAAACATGAGCATATTATGCTAAATGCTAGTGATAATGATGAAATTCGTGGAGTACTTCTTTATGGAATAAACTCTAGTGGGAAAAGCTCATTAATGAAGAGTGTTGGACTATCTGTTATATTGGCTCAAGCTGGTTTTTTTGTACCTGCTGTTGAGCTTAGAATGGGAATTTTTGATAAACTATTCACCCGTATAGTAAGCCGTGATAATCTCTATAAAGGACTTAGTACATTTAGTGTTGAGATGTTAGAGCTTAAAAATATATTTAATCGTGCCAATGAACATTCACTTGTTTTAGGTGATGAGATTAGTCAAGGTACAGAGACACTATCAGCCTTAGCTATTGTTAGTAGTGCAATTATACGTCTTAAAGAGCTAAAGGCTAGATTTATATTTGCTACACATCTACACCAATTAATAGAGATTGAAAAGATTAAAAAACTAAAGAATATAATCTTTTTACATCTAAGTGTACATTATGATAAAAAGAGCGATAGACTCATTTATAATCGTAAACTAAATATTGGATTGGGAGACTCTTTGTATGGTTTAGAGTTTGCTAAAAGTCTTCATATGGATAAGAGTTTTCTAAATTTAGCCAATGAGATTAGAGATAGCTTAGAAAATGCTGAAAGTGAATTAAAAAAATTAAGGCAAAAGAGAAGAAGCCGATATAACAAAGAGTTATATATGACCAAATGTGCTTTATGTGATGAAGGAGTTGAAGATATACACCATATAAACCCTCAACATCTTGCTGATGAGAATGGTAATATAAATCACTATCATAAAAATCATCGCTATAATCTAATCCCACTTTGCAAAAAACATCACGATATGGTTCACAAAGGAGAGATTATAATTAATGGCTTTGTTATGACTGATAAGGGCTTACAACTACACTATAAAAAAATACAGAAGTAGTAACTTATCTATTATAATACTCTTTTAACCACCTCTGTACCTCTTTTTTATTATAGATACCTATTAGAGTCCAATTAAGATTTGGTATAGGCTTTGTACTCTTTTTAATACGTTCTATAGCATCTTTTATATACCAATATCTATAAGAAGAGCTTCTATAGATATATCTTAATGATTTAGTAATTATATCCTCCTCTTTTATAGATAGAGTACTCTTAGATACAGCACTTAAATCACTCTTTTTACCAATACGTTTATCTATCTGTTTAAGAAAATTTACAAAATCAAATCCACTCTCAATACCTTGAAGATGTGTATTCCAAAATAAAACCCCTTGAAATCTAGTATTGGCTAAATTTGCACCTTGCATTTTAGCATTTGTAAAATTAGCACCTTGAAAATGTGTCTCTTCAAGATTTGTTCCTTGAAGATTTGTTCCAATTAAAAGAGTTCCTTGAAGATTAGCATTAGATAAATTAGCTCCTTGAAGATTTGAATTAGATAAATTTGCCCCTTGAAGCTGAGTATTCTCTAAATTTGAATCTTGAAGCTTACTATTAGATAATGTAGCACCTCGAAGTTCACTATTTTTAAAATTAGCTCCAACTAAATTAGCTCCATTAAAATTTACATTAACTAAAAATGCACCACTAAAGTCTGCATATTTAAATGAGCGATTAGTTAGATTAACTCTCTCATTTAGTAGTACTGATTTTATTTTATCATCAAGAGTTTTAAAAGGAATATTCTCTTTATGCTCTTTATTGGATAAATATCTATTGGATAGTTCTAAATGTGGATAGAGACTTTTATCAATAAAATTTATTAATAAATTACTACTAATAAGATACTGTATAAAAATTGTAATAGATAAAAATATAGATAGTAAAATAGATATAACTTTTGAAAAAAAATCTCCTCCTTTTGATAAAAGAAAATATATAACAAGAGATGTATCTAAAATAATATATAAAATACCTATATAACTATATGTAGTATTTTGATACCTATTAAAACTCCACCAGAAAATATAGAGTGATATGAGTGGAAAAATGTATATTATAAAATATATTAATC
>WGFZ01000003.1 GCA_015491955.1 Nitratifractor sp.
AAAGATTTAAAATCAGTAGAGATTACAGCAGAACTTAAAAAGGAGATGAAATATTATCTAAGTAAAAATACAAGATTTTGGATTGTTCACGCACACTTAAGTGCCGAT
Organism: Nitratifractor sp.; assembly: GCA_015491955.1. GTDB lineage: Bacteria > Campylobacterota > Campylobacteria > Campylobacterales > Sulfurovaceae > Nitratifractor. The sequence continues at coordinate 109 of WGFZ01000003.1, forward strand.
TCAATAGAGGGCTTAGATACCCTTATATCTGGTGCATATATTGAAATGGAACCTCAAGCTGGTTCTGAAGAGTTACACCACTTTAGAGGACTTGAAAATCCACCTGTTATTCAAGGTAAAATTAATGGTCGCGTGTTTGTCTTAGAGGCAGATGATAAAGGCTCTTTACAAAATGGCTCACCTATTTATTACAAAAAGCTTAAAGCTGGAAAAGTTATCTCTACACACCTCTCAGAAAATAAAAAACGGGTCTTGATAGATGTTTTTATTCAAAAACCATTTAGCCAACTTATTACAGATACTACCCATTTTTGGAATGCTAGTGGAATTGATGCTACTATTGGACCAGAGGGTGTAGAGATAAGAACTGCTTCACTTACATCTATCCTCTCTGGAGGAATATCTTTTGATAATTTTCAAAGATTTGGTAGAGGACACCCTATTAAAGATAAGCACCATTTTATTCTATTTAAAAATATAAAAGAGGCAAAAAAGATTCAATATCAAAATGAACTATACTTTTGGGTCTATTTCAAAGAATCTATTAGAGGATTACAAGTAGGCTCTCCTGTAGATTTTAGGGGAGTTAAAGTGGGTGAAGTTGTAAATTTTTTCCTAATTGGAGATACTAAAAGTGCTGAATTTAGTATTCCTGTCCTAATAAAAATAGAGCCTGAACGCTTTGCTATAAAAAATATAGATAAAAAAAGACCTCTTATTAATGAGACTATATTTAAAAAGTTTATTAAAAAGGGATTACGTGCTCAACTACAAAGCTCAAATCTTCTAACTGGTACCCTATTTATAAATCTTGACTTCTTCCCTGATACTCCTACAATTGAACCATATAAAGATAATGGTCTTTATGTATTCCCATCAGTTCCTGGTATGGTAACACTATTTAAAAATAATTTAAAAATACTACTCAAAAAATTCTCATCACTACCATTGGAAGATATGAGTAAAAATATAAATTTACTTTTAGAAAAAGTTGATAATAATACACTTCCACAAATCTCTGAAAGTGTAAATCAGATAAATACTCAACTTTTACCATCTTTTACACATCTAATAAAAAGTGGTGATAGTACACTTGAGCAGATAAGAAAAAACTATATTAATACAAATGCTGATATTCATCGCCAGATGATTCAACTACTAAATGAGATAAAAGCAACTAGCCAATCTATAAGGCAATTGACAAACTATCTCAATAGACACCCAGAATCACTAATTAGAGGAAGATAAATATATGAAAAATATCTCTATAGCTATACAAACTACTTTTTTAATACTTTTTTTAAGTGCTTGTAGTACTCGTTTAGACTACTATAATCTACACCCTACTCTAACTCCCAAACGAGATACTAAAGCCATAAAGCCTCAACATATTATAGGAATATCAGAAGTAAAAATTGCAAATTATCTACAAAAAGAGTCTTTTACAACTCGCCTAAGTCCAAATCATCTAAAAGTAAAAGATGATACTGTTTGGGCTAGTTCTCTTGCTAAAAATATACAACAAGTCTTACAAGCCAACTTGTCAGCACTTCTTCCCTCTTATACTGTTTTAACTTACCCTTGGGAAGAGCCTTTTAATGATAAAAAACGTCTATTCCTAACTATTAATCGTTTTGATGGAGATAAAAATGGAACTGTTGTTTTAATAGGACATTGGAGTTTAATAGACCAAAGTAGAGATAAGTTAATAGCAGGAGAAGATTTTAGATATATAAAAAGAGGAAATCCAAATATTGCAGGAATAGTAGAGACCCAAAGCCAACTATTAGGAGAACTTAGCCATAAAATTGCTAAATATATAAGAAGAAGATAAGAGAGTATCTAAACTTTACTACTCTCAAGCCACCGCTCTAATATAATCTGAGCGGCTAGGGAGTCTATTCTTCCATCTCGTTTTTGGCGTATTTCACCCTTTATACGCTCTTTGGCTTCAAATGAAGAACCTGCCTCATCTTGGTAAAATATAGGAAAATCCTCTTCAAGTTCTAGTAGTGATACAAAGTGTTTAATACGCCTCTCCATCTCCTCCTCAGAGCTTCCACCTTTTGGAAGTCCTACTACTAAAGTATCCACTTCCCACTCCATTAAAAATGCTTTAACATCTCTTGAAGCCTGTTTTCGCCCTCGTCTTTCAATAGCTTGTTGTGGCATAACTATCTTTCTATCAGGACTCAAAGCTACACCTATTCTACGAAGTCCTACATCTAAACTAGCTATCATATCAACCACCACCTACAAAATGTAAAAGTTCAATATGGTCTCCCTCTTTTAAAGTGTGTATATGCCAATCATCTTTTTTTACAATCTCCATATTTACAGCACTTGCCATCACTTTTGATAAAATTCCAAGCTCCTCAATTAGTTGTAAAAGTGTTAAATTATCTTTTACCTCTTTCGTATCTCCATTAACTACTATCTTCATTAGTACTCCTTAGGTAAATATAGTAATTTTTCTGATTCTATTGAGAAGTTCAAGGAAAGTCAAGGTAGAATTGGCACAAAAATTTCAGAAGGAATATAATGAGAAAGAGTATAGGTTATTTTTCATTCTTTTTAGTAGTTATGTTAGCAACAACTGCTTGTACACCAAAACTTAAAATGAAAAAGAATACAAATAAGACTAACAAATATTTAGCGACTGAAGGAGATTTAGCTCCTCAAAACTACTCTTTTAAGCCAGAGCCTTATTCATTAAATTCTAAAGAGAAAGACCCTGAGCTTCTTGGACCACAAAGTACTATTAAAAAGAGTGATAAAAATACAACTATTGCTATGCAAAAATCCACTCCAAAGCCAATAGCACAAATAGAACCTACAACTCCTAAAAAAGCACAGACTATAACTATGAATAAAGAGCGTTGTATTAAACTAATTGGTCAAACAAGGTATGATAAATATACAAAGCAATTTGGAAGTGAAACGGCAGCTCTTCGTAAGTGTATAATCTTACAAAGAGTTCAAGATAAGCACTAAGCTCTCTTAGAGAACTCTACTACTTTGAATCTATCTCCCATTAGAGTAGGGGCAATGAGAGTCTTTACTCTATCTGCTTGTTTTATATAATCAGTATAGTTAGCCACCTTAGAGTACTGCTCTAATATATCTATCAAACCATAACGAACTAAAGCTCTTGCTTGTGTCTCGTAATGTTTTAAATCTAACCCCTCATTCTCAAAAGCATCTATTAAATGAGCAAAATTTACATCATAAGTTATATCACTCTTGGCAAAAAGCCCTTTTAAGTTTACCTCATCATCAAATAGTGGATAGGTTTTATGATTTTGATATATACGAATAGAGAAATCATTACGTACATATCTCTCTCCATAATCAAAAGAGATAAACTCTAAGTTTTGTGCTGTATTAGAAACTCTTTTAGCAAAATCCTCATATCCTATAGCAATCTCACCCTTTTGAAGTTTATGGTGTTTAGCAAAATCTATAAGCTCTTTATCGGCACTAACCCACTTAACTCTATCATCTACTACCTCTGCCATTTTTCCATCTTTATATAGTTCACAAGCAAAGGCATCAAAGATTTCATTAGATACAAAAAGAGCTGACGATACATTTACCTCATCAAGAGAGCTAAAGTGATGTAGATTAATATCATCTCCAAATCGTTCATTGAAATATGATTTTTGTATCTCTTTAACAGGCTCTTGACGCTCAACAATAGCAAATTTAATAGTATCAATTAAAGTTGAATCACAACTATAGAGCCACTCAATCATATCAGCTAAGAGATAACCCTTGTGAGCTCCAATCTCAATAAGCCAACTATCTCTAGGAATATCCCCCTCTTGGATACTTTTATATAGATAATTAGCAATAGATGCACCGAAAAAGGCACTTGTACTTACAGAGGTATAAAAGTCTCCCTCTTTTCCAATATCTCTAAAAGTTTTATAATATCCCTCTGTACCATACAGCCACTCATTCATATACTCACTAAAACGCAAAAGTATCCTTTCTATTAATAGGTCTTAGTATATAGCTTTAATAGTTCAATTTGTTTTTCAGCTCTATGAATATATATATCTAGCTCTGAAATTTTCACAGAGTTACGCATAGTCTCTACATCAAAATGAGTCTTTTTACCTGCACTAGCTTGTTCTTTTGTATTTTTTAAAAGATTTCTATACAACTCTCTATCTGATTTAGCAAGAGCTATTTTTCTATTTATTATTGATATATTTTCTAAAACTAAACGATAATCACTTCTAGCTTTTCTCTTAGCATCTTGAAGCTCAACACCTTTTTGAAGGTATGATACTCTACTTGCTTCTACATCATCAGGGGCATTTATATTTATAGGCATTGAGATTCTAAATCCATATTGGGAATAATCTTTTCTCTGTCCTAATGTAATTTGATTAGAATCTGTTACATAGTATGAAGCATTAAAAGAGACTGTAGGTAGATACTTACTTAAAGTAATTTTAGAGTTATATTCACTCTCAAGCATCTCTAAATATTGAGCTTTGAGTTCTAAATTTTTTTTACGATACTCTTTGGAGCTAATTAAGCGTAATTTCGGAAGCCTTATACGATTTGGATTTCTATTGCTAATTAATCTAAAGCTACTAAGGAGTCTCTTTTGTGCTAATTGAAGGTCTAATAGTTGACTTCGGTCTTGATTACGTTTTAAAATAGCTTCATTTAAGAAACTACTATCAATTAATCCAGCTTTATACTGCTCTTTTTTACGTCTAATATCTATATTATCATTACGAAGTTTTAGAGTAATTTGTCTCTTTTGAAGCCTATTTTTTTTGAGTTCAAATAGTGTTTGAAGAGCTTGAGTAATAAGCTGACGATGACTTAAATCTAATCTAGCCCTCGTTGCTCTCTCTTTTGCATTTGCAAACTTTATTGAATAGTATATTCCACCACTTTTAAAGATTGGCTGGTCTATACTAATACTAAATGTACGATTTGTTATATCCTTCTTTATAGATTGTGTGGTAGTTGTTTGAGTATAACTAAGCATAATTGGACTAACCCAATTTTTACGTAGTACAGCACTTTGAAGCTCATTTGCCCTTAGTTGATAATCAAAAATTTGATTTTTTTGCTGGGAGAGATAGTTTTCAATCATACTCCCTGCACTAAGTGGCAAAGAGATTATGATACTAGAGTAGAGCCAGAGCTTTTTCAAAACGTTTAAACCCTTCATCTATTTCATCTTTAGTAATTGTAAGTGGTGGTAAAAAGCGTACAGTATTTCGTCCAGCTTTAAGTAGAATAAGTTTTTGTCTAAATGCCTCTTTTAATATAGCACTCTGTATCTGGCTATCTACACAGCGTAAACCCCTCATCAATCCTACTCCTACACTCTTTGTAAAGTACTCAGGTAGGCTATTGGAAATCTTATCAAGATAGTTACTAAAGAGTTCTATTCTCTGAGTTAAAGCTTCAGATTGTGCCTCTGACTCCAATATCTCCAAGACAGTTAAACCAGCTCTTGTACTTAGATAGTTTCCACCAAAGGTACTTCCGTGGTCTCCAGCTTGAAAAATATCTTTAAGTCTTGTCATAGCTACACCAATTGGTACACCTCCGCCAAGTCCCTTAGCCAATGTTATAATATCTGGTTCAATCTCATACAAATTAGAGGCGAGAAATTTACCTGTTCTATATACTCCTGTTTGTACCTCATCAACAATTAAAAGTAAATCTTTGGAGCGTAAAAATTTGGCTAATTCTTGAATTTCAGCTTTATCAAATGGTTCAACCCCACCCTCACCTTGTACTAACTCAATCATTACAGCTACACACTTATCATCTATAGCCTCATAGATTGCATCAATTGAATCAACATAGGCAAATCCATCTGGATATGGAGAAAAATCTGCTTTATGCATCTCTTTTTGACCTGTAGCCTTTACTGTGGTAATGGTTCGTCCGTGAAATGAGTGTTTTAGAGTAATTACCTTATATCTCTTTGAATCAAAATTTCTCTCTCCATACTTACGAGCAATCTTTAACCCTGCCTCATTGGCTTCAGCACCAGAGTTAGCAAAAAAACATCTCATATCATAACCACTAAGCTCCACCACTCTCTTAGCTAAAATAGCTTGAGGCTCAATAACTTGAAGGTTTGATATATGAATCAAACTTGAAGCCTGTTCACAAATAGCTCTACTTAATTTGGGATTAGCGTGTCCTACACTACTAACACCAATTCCACTAGCAAAATCTATATACTCTTGATTATTCTCATCATAAAGTTTAGCCCCTCGCCCCTTAACAAAGTTTGTATAATCTCTTGCATAAGAGGATAAAACATAATCCTTATCTATCTTTTCTAACTCGCTCATAGAGAAATCCTTCCCTTTAAAATTGTCAAGATTATAGCATTTTTATCTCTGTTATACTCTATTGAAAATAATAGTGATATAATTAACAAAATCAAAAAATATAAAGATTGTTTTTTATGAGATTTCCAACTGAACATCCCTCTATTTTATTAAGTGTTAGCAAGTGGACTATACTATCTAGTATCGTAGGTATTATTATTGGAGCTATTGTTACTCTATTTTTAAATATCTTAGCTTATGGAGAAGCCCATCGAGGAGTAGTAGATTTTCCATACTATTACCTACTTCCAATTGGTTTAGTTTTAAGTGTTTGGCTTACTAAGAGATTTGCTCCAGATGCCAAGGGACACGGAACTGAGAAGGTAATAGAGTCTGTACATAAACGAAATGGTAAAATTGATGTAGCTGTTATTCCAGTAAAACTTCTAACGACAGTTATTACTCTTGTTAGCGGTGGTTCAGCAGGAAAAGAGGGACCTGGGGCTCAAATTGGAGCAGGAAC
>WGFZ01000004.1 GCA_015491955.1 Nitratifractor sp.
AGTGAACTGCCCAACCGCTAAACAAGTTTAGACGATTGGGCTTCTTGCTTCATAGTATCATATCTAGTTACAAAAGTTGTAACCCTGAAAGAGGATACTCCACAAGCTTATATTCCGATAGTTCCTACCGTATTTCTATTATCAACTTGACTTAAGCCATAGTTTCCTGTTTTCCGCGATAAGCTCAAAAAAGCATTTCAATGCCCCACAAATGCCCAATTTAAGGGCATCTCATTTTGAAAAGTGGGTGTCCCACTACTTGAGTATAGTTGGCTCAAGTAGTATCTATTTGGATAAAATATTGGTATGTTTGTAAGAAAGAAAAAAAATCCAAGTGGAAGTGTAAGTGTCCAAATAATTAAAAAAAGTAAAGGTAAATCAAAAGTAATAAAGAGTATCGGATGCTCCAAAGATGAAAAAGAGATAAATAAATTAGTTAATCTTGCAAAACAAGAGATAAAAAGGCTTGAGCCAAATCTGTTTGATTACGCTAAAGAGTTAGAATTTGTATCTTTGAGTAATGAACAAATAATACCGATAGGAGATGAACTTTTTATCGGAAAAATATATGATAGATTAGGACTATCAGATATATTTGATGGTCTAAAGAATATAAGAAATAAAAAAGAAAAAGAGTTTTTATTCCGCTCTTTGGTTATCTCAAAAATACTCTATCCTGGAAGTAAATTATACTTGATAGATTATCTGTGGTACTTCAAACAAAAAGAGATAGATATAGATAAAATCTATAGATTCTTAGATACTCTCTATAAAGATGAGATAAAAGAGAAAATCCAAAAAGCAATATTTAAATATAGCCTCTCAAAAATAGGAGATAGCCTTATTGTTAGCTTCTATGATGTAACAACATTACACTTTGAGAGTGAGAGTGAAGATGATTTGCGTCGTATAGGATTTTCCAAAGAAGGTAAACTAAATCGTCCCCAAATACAGATAGGATTATTAACTACCCTACAAGGATATCCGTTAGCTTATGAAGTATATGAGGGAAATAGATTTGAAGGTAATACTCTAATAGAGACTCTAAAAGGCTTTGAAGATAGATTTCTGCTTTCAAAAAAGCCTATTGTAGTAGCAGATAGAGGAATGCTCTCTAGTTGCAATCTAATAGAACTTACAAAAGCAGGTTATAAATATATCATTGGAGCAAGAATCAAGAGTATGAAAGCGTCTATAAAAAATCAAATTTTAAATCTTGTATTTATAAGCGATAGAGATACCAAAGCAATAGAACTAAATCAAGAGCTTGTCTGTAAAGAACAAAGAGTATTTAAAGACAAACTTATAATATCCCAAAGGCTTATACTATCTTATTCAAGCAAAAGAGCAAAGAAAGATAAATATCTAAGGCAAAAGGCATTAGATAGATTAAAAGCGAAAATAGAAAGCTCTTCAAACATTACAAAATCGGATTTAAAGCTATCACCCTATGCAAAATTTTTAGATATTCAAAAAGAGTGCAATATAGAATTTAGGCTCAATGAAGATAAAATTAATCAAGATGAAAGATTAGATGGCATAAAAGGATTTATTACTAATGATTTTACTCTAACTCATAATGAGATAATAGAGCATTATAAAAACCTATGGCATATTGAAAAAGCATTTCGCATATCAAAAACAGATCTTAAGATTAGACCTATATATCACAGATTAGAAAACAGGATAAAAGCTCACATATTAATATCATTTGTTGCTTATGCTATCTATATAGAGTTTGAGAAAAGAACAAGAGATATCAAATTAGAACTCAATACATCATACAAAATTATTAGAGAACTTATTAAGCACACTTATGCAATAAAGATAAATTCTCAAACTTACCCTCTGAAGCTCTCATCTATTCAGCAAAAACTATATGATGCTTTAAAGAATGATTAAGATTATTAAAAAGTGGGTGGCTTATCGCGGAAAACAGGAATAGATACCCTTATTGAAGCAGGAGCTGTTGTCTCTAATCCAACTTGTGGGGCTTGTCTTGGTGGTTATATGGGAATTTTAGGTGATGGTGAAAAGTGTGTAAGCACAACAAACCGTAACTTTGTAGGAAGAATGGGAGCTAGAACCTCTGAAATATACTTAGCCAACTCTGCTGTAGCTGCTATGAGTGCTATTAGTGGATATATTACTGACCCAAGAGACAAAGAGTAGATTCTACTCTCTAGCTCTTTTGAAATTAGACAAAAACTTAACATTAGTTTCTTTAGATAAAGCCAAAATATCGCCTTTAGTATAAAGGGTTCATAATCACTTTATTAAATTCTATCC
>WGFZ01000005.1 GCA_015491955.1 Nitratifractor sp.
GAGTAGAATCTACTCTTTGTCTCTTGGGTCAGTAATATATCCACTAATAGCACTCATAGCAGCTACAGCAGAGTTGGCTAAGTATATTTCAGAGGTTCTAGCTCCCATTCTTCCTACAAAGTTACGGTTTGTTGTACTTACACACTTTTCAGCATCTCCTAAAATTCCCATATAACCACCAAGACAAGCCCCACAAGTTGGATTAGAGACAACAGCTCCTGCTTCAATAAGGGTATCTATTAGTCCCTCTTTTTCTGCTTGCATAAATATTCGTTGTGTGGCAGGGGTTACAATCATTCTAGTATGTCTTGCTACTCTTTTACCTTTAACAATATCAGCAGCGATTCTTAAATCCTCTAAGCGTCCATTTGTACAGCTTCCAATCATCACTTGGTCAATCTTGATTTTATCCTCTACTGCTTGTTCAATAGGCTTACCATTACTTGGTAAAAATGGATATGCAATTACAGGAGATAGCTTACTTACATCTATGGTAATACTTTGACAATATGTAGCATCAGAGTCTGCGTAAAAAATCTTTGGGTTAGCACGGAGAGTTCCATTTACCCTAACTCTCTCATCAAGATACTCTCTTGTAATCTCATCTACAGCTATAATTCCATTTTTTGCTCCCGCTTCAATAGCCATATTACAGATACTAAATCTATCGTCCATACTTAGATATTTTATAGCCTCTCCAGTAAACTCAAGAGCCTTATATAAAGCTCCATCAACACCTAAAATACGAATAAGCTCAAGGATAATATCCTTTCCATAAATATGAGGAGAGGGTTTTCCAACTAGCTCAACTTTTATAGTCTCAGGTACTTTAAACCAGTTGCCACCTGTAATAATGGCAAAGCTAATATCAGTACTGCCCATTCCTGTACTAAAAGCTCCCAATGCTCCGTGTGTACAAGTGTGGCTATCAGCTCCAATAATCACATCACCGGGTACAACTAAACCCTTTTCAGGTAATAAAGCGTGTTCAATACCCATATCCTTCTCATCAAAAAAGTATTTAAGGTCGTGTTTTAGAGCGAAATCTCGGCTAATTTTCGCTTGGTTTGCACTTGCAATATCCTTAGCAGGGATATAGTGATCCATAACAATAGCAAAGCCATCAGGATTGGCAAGTTTACTAGCTCCACTACTCTCAAAAGCTTTAATTGAGATAGGAGTAGTAATATCATTTCCAATAACCATATCTATAGGAACTCTAACAATCTCACCAGCTTTAACCTCACGTCCAGCGTGTTCGGAAAAAATCTTTTCTGTAAGGGTCTGACCCATATCATATCCTTCTTAAGAATCTAAATTATTGTGATTATACCATTTATAGCTTCTACTACTTTTCATAATAAAAGTGAGATATAATCTATCTTATGACATATACACAACTAAAAGCCCTATTCAATTGGCTATCAACATACAAACATATAAAAAAGGCTAGAAGAGTCAGAAATAATATTATAGAGCTTAATTTAGGAGAGAAAGAGAGTCTATTTTTTGATATGACTCGTGGAGGCTCTACAATCTATCTAGCTCCATCAAAGAGACCTACTCAAGAGTTTAATGCTCCATTTGACACACTCTTGCACCAAAGCCTATCACAAAGCAAAATTTTAAGTGTAGAATTAGTCTCTAATGAGAGAATTTTACGTATCAATACACAGCCAAAGAGCCGATATAAAGACTCTCAAGTAACACTCCAACTAGAGTTTACAGGTCGCCACGCCAACGCTATTTTAGTTGATAAACAAGAGCATATAATAGAGGCTCTACGACATATTGATAGCCATCAAAGCTATAGAGTTATACGCCCTGGAGTTCGATTAGAGCCTATACCTCTACGCCCCCAAAAAGAGTTATCTAACTTTGATGGAGATATTATTCAGTGGCTAAGGGATAACTACAAAAGAATTAGCAAAAGAGAGTTAGATAGTATCCGCAAACAAAAACGACAACAGATAGAGAAAAAGCGTAATAAGACTCTACAACTTCTTAAAAAGCTCTCAAATGAGCAGATGCTTGAACAAGAGGCTAATGGATTTTTAGAGATAGGAAATATTATCCTAGCAAATCTTCATAAAATTAAACCCTATGAAAAGGAGTTTAAAACAGTAAATTTTGAAGGCAAAGAGATTACAATATCTATCCCAAAAGGAGTTGTGAAAAATCGATTAGGAGAGTACTATTTTAATCTAGCTAAACGCTCTCGCTCAAAAGCTAAACATATCTATATTGAGAGAGAAAATCTCCAAGCAAAGCTAAACTTTTATGAGAATATTATCCAAGCTATTGATGAGGCTAAAGAGCCTTATGATTTAGAGCTTCTTGTTCCAAAAAGAGGACGCTCAAAACGTAAAAAAGAGAAATTACGATATGGTGAGTTATATTGGATTGATGGATATAAGGTATATGTAGGACGCAACTCAAGGGAGAATCAAAAGCTATTAGAACTTGCTCGTTCAAATGATATTTGGATGCACGTAAGAGATATTCCTGGAAGCCACGTTATTATTAGAACAGATAAGCAAAATCTTTCACAATCTCTCTTAATCTCTGCAGGAAAATTATGTGTAGATTTTAGTACCTCAAACTCTGGAAACTATAGTGTAGATTATACACGTAGAAAATTTGTAAAGGTTCAAGAAGGTAGCAAAGTGGAGTATGATAAGTATAAAACTCTTAACATACTAAAAGAGGGAATTGA
>WGFZ01000006.1 GCA_015491955.1 Nitratifractor sp.
AGCTTACTTTTGAGTTTCAATTCCCATAGGGAGCTTCTAAATAGAATACATCTCTACAAAAAGAGTATGAAACAGCTAGGTTTCAATTCCCATAGGGAGCTTCTAAATAGCTCTCAAATACCCTTTATATGGCTATTGGAGTATTTAAAAGTGCTGGAATTGTACCTTATATATAGCTTAAATGTCAAGAGCCAATCTTCTCTCTTACCCAATATAGCGAAAAATCTCAAAACTTAAACTTTGCTTTATTTAGGTCTATTTTGCAAAAAGGGCTCATATTCACTATATTCACATATATTTCTTTTGATATGATTTACCTCTCTTCTAATTACTTGTCTCCAAGTTAGTTTCTGTTTGCCTATAGTTATTTGCTCAGTGAGTTTATTTATCATAGTACCTTCAATTATTTTGATAGCATCATTAGTAAATCTAAGTCGTCCTGCATCTACCTTAAAAGATTTTGCTGTGATTTGCTTTCTATTTAATAGTGTAAAAATCATATTGTCGGCTATAATTGGCTTAAAAATCTCTGCAATGTCTAAATGAAGACTCAAACTCCTATAGTTTGGCTCATGTAAAAAGCCTATTCTAGGCTCTAGTTCTGTTTTATAAATCTCGCTCAATACTACATTATACATCCTACTATTCATATATGAAATTAGAGCATTTATTTTGTCTGCTGGTGGGCGTTTGGTGCGTATTGTGAATTTAAAGCTTCTTTGATTTTGGATTATGCTATTCCATACTTTATAATACTCCTTTTTAAAACTCCCCTCAACTGCCATAATTTCAGATATGCTATTAGCCTTATCCAATGCTTTTAGATAAATACTATCATTAAACTCTACTCCTCTTTTAGTACCGTTATATGCTCCATTTTTGATATGTCCTACTGTAATCTGTTTTGCTAAATATAATCTATGCTTATCATCATCAAAGGCTCTAAGTTGCTGTAGCAATACAAAACCGCTTTTATTTACACTATTTGGAGTATTTGGGTATAGATTACCTCTAAAGCTACCAAAGGGTGAGAAAAAATGAAGCAGTATATTATTATCTGCCATAAAAGCGATAGAGTAGCTATCTATATCTACTTTAGCTAAGATATATATCTCATCTATAGCTCTAATAGGCAAAATTTTTGTAGCTATGACATTATTGTCTTCGTCATATTTATCAAAATAGATATTATTATCTTGTCGTCTTAATCTGCCGTTACTTAGTATAAAGTGGCTTCTATCTCTTTTTTGCATTACTACCCCCCCCTAACTAAAAAGTGCATCACTCTTATCTATGCCAATAACTTCTCTTCGAGAATAATTGAGTCTATCAAATTCATAAATTATAATAGAATCAAGCTCACTATAATGCTCTTTTTTGAGTATTGCTTTTAGCACTTTTAAATCACTAGCTCTAATTTCACCCTCAAATACAGAAAATTGAACTCTAGTTAGATACTTCTCTACTGTTTTTCTAATTCTTCTGCTGTTATCTTTCTCTTTTAGACTCTTATTGGCTATATCATATACCAAAATTATATACATCTTTATCTCCTAAAAGCAGTAATCTCTATATGCACACCCATTACATATAGCTTTATATTCAGCCTTTGGAGGGGTAGGAGTAGATACCAATTCAACTATCTCATCAAGGATTTTTTCTAAATCTTTGAGATTTTGAGGAGTATCATCTACGGCTATTACCTTTTTACCGCTGATGATTTTTCCCTTTACCTCTTTTAGTTTGAGATTTTTTTTGAGTAGATATATATAAAAGAGTAGCTGCATTTTAGCCCCTTCTACATTTGATAGACTCTTTTTATATTCAGTTACTAAATAGTGTCCCTTTTGCTTGGAGATTTTATCAAACTTGAGATTACTAAAGGCAAATTGATGAAGCTCTTTTTCATCTTTCATCTCAGCCAATACCCTACCCATAAGTATATTTTCATCATCTTGATTAGCTAATATTTTATGGGCATATAGCCACGCTTCTCGTTTGCAAGTTGCATAATACTGCACTAAAACACCACCAATTAAATCTCTATCAAAGTCAGTCAAAGAGGCTCTCTTCATCATCTTCTAACTCCTCAGATATTAAAAATCCACTACTACTTGAGTATATACCTTCACTTACAGGGATATAGTAGAGTCCAAATATATCACTATACTCATAAGTTATACCACTTGAGGCTAAATCTTTGATTTTGATATTTAATAAATTTTGTATAAAGCTATTAAACATCTCCTCTTTTATACGCTTTAGCTCCCACTTATCATCTATACTACTTTTTGCTTCAAAAAATTTAGACTCCCACTCTTTTAAGTCTATCCCTATTACTACACTCTTTTGAAAACTCTTATCATCTGAAAATAGCTCTTGTAAAACTTCATCTATCTTTTTAAAATCAAAATCTTTTATCTTTTTAAAGAGGGCTTTACTATCTGATATTTGTATATCTACACTTTTAAAATACTCCTGTGTAACAT
>WGFZ01000007.1 GCA_015491955.1 Nitratifractor sp.
CGATTTAAAAAGCTAACATCAACTGTTCCTTTTTGAATATCAAGCTTAGTATCTGGAGTAAACTCTGTAGTATTTGGAGCAAAAGCAAGAGCCATATAGTGGGCATCTCTACCCTCTATTACCTCATTTACCTCAACGTAGTGTCCATTCTCCAAAATAGGATTAGAATCTTTATCTAAAGCAATAAGCTTAACAATAACCTCTTCGTGGTTACTCTCTTGATTTTGGTCATCATTTAGAGTATTTGGATTATCAGGATTATTTCCATCAGCTTTAGAGTCGTCAAGTATTGTAGTTGTTATAGCATTAGTATCAATGGAGACATTTTCATAGCCTCCTTGATTTGGTGAATAAGTTCCATCTTTTATATTTACAGTAAACTCTTCACCACTATCTGCTAAATAATCATCATAAGCTTTAGTACTAATAACAGTTCCAAGATTTATACTACTTTGTGGAGTATTATCAAAATCTTGACTTCCATCATATTTACTTTGGCTATTTTCTCCAATAGCTGAAGAGTTGTTAAATTCAATATCTACAGAACCTATTTGAGCATCTAATTTTGTTTGAGGGCTAAAGCGAGTCTCATTTGGAGCAAAAGCAAGAGCCATATAGTGAGAATCTTTACCCTCATAGACCTCATTTGTAAAAGTATAATCACCATTACTATCAAGTATAGGCTGGTCATTATCATCTAGTGCAACCAATTTTATCTTAACTGCTTCGTGATTATCCTCTATACCATCATTTAAACTATTTGGTGTCCCTTGGTCATCTACAATAGTTCCAACAACTACATCACCACTATCTTTTATCTCTTCAAAAGTATCATTGTTATCTGTTATTTTAGCTACAGATATACGATACTTCTCATCTCCTTCTGCATAAAAATCATCAATAGATGGTATAGTTATAGTAGCTTCACCATTCCCCTCAGCACTGCCTTCAATTACTACGCTATTTTGGGCAGTGTAATCACTACTTTGAGCTGGATTATTCCCCACACCTTTATAGTTTAAATCTACACTAACACTCTGTCCATCGTATAATAATACTGGATTTCCATCTCCATCAACCAATCGAATATGATGAGTTAAATTAGAGCCTTCTGCTTGTGTGTCATCATCATATAGTTGTACATATACAGCATTCTCAGTAGGGTCTGTTAAGTCATATCTATCCACATCTACAGCAGTAGGAGATAAGTCTCCATCTCCATCTTTAGCAGTAGCTTTAGCTGTATAAGATTTTAAATTTTCAAAATCTGGAAGTTCAGAGGCTGATACACTCCACTCACCCTTTTCATCCACTGGAATATCTGTTTTAGTAAAAATCACATTTCCATCATCATCTTCTATATTCACATCTACAGATATTGCATTATCAGCTGTTCCTGATAGTTTCTCTTTACCTGGGTCAACTTCTAAATCAACATCTACACTAGGAGTTAAATCATATTTATCAATATCAGAAGCAGGTATAGAGCTATTACCATCTATATTTTTTGATATAGCCCTAGCAGTATAATCCTTCTCCTCATCAAATTTTGGTAATTCCAAAGCTGATATGTGCCAAGAACCATCACTATCTACGGCAACATTCTCTTTACTAAAAATAGTATTTCCATCAGGATCTTTAATAGTTACATCTACTGTTTGAGCATTAGTTGAAGTACCTTCAAGTTTTTCGGCATTAGGATCAACTTCTAAATCAACACTTACTGTTGGTCTATCGCTACTAGCGCTACTATCATACTCATCAACATCAATAGCAGGAGTAGATTCATCTCCTCTACTATTTTTAGAGATAGCTGTCGCAGTATAATCCTTTCCCTCTTCAAAATCGGGTAGTTCACTATCTAAAACACTCCAATTACCATTACTATCAACAGATATATTATTTTTAGAAAAGACAACATTTCCATCATCATCTTTAATCTCAACATCTACACTATTTGCATTACTTGCACTACCCTCTAAAAGTTCACTATTTGGATCAACTTCTAAATCTACAGTTACACTAGGTTCTGGTGTAGAGTCATAACTATCAATATCTTTAGCAGGAATAGACTCTCTATTTGCATTATCATAAGAGATAGCTATAGCTGTATATTGTTTATCCTCGGCAAAATTGGGTAAATCTTGTGCTGATATACTCCAGTGTCCATTACTATCAATTGAGACATTATCTTTAGAAAATATGACATTTCCATCAGGGTCTTTAATCTCAACCTTTACACCAATTGCATAATTAGCACTCCCCTCCAACTTCTTTGATGATGAATCCACCTCTAAATCTACAGTAACCTTTGGTGTACGTTCAGTCCCATTTCCATCAGTATCTACAATAGTGGTAGTTACTGGATTATCCAATACAACTGTGGCTGGATAATCTCCTGTATAACTATCTGGATTAATTTTTATCTGATAATTTTCACGACCCTCATTTAAATAATCATCAAAAGTTTTAAGTTCAAAGGGAATCCCAACTCTTACACTATGTTCTACAAAAGATTGATAATCTTGATTACCATTTTGAGAAGTTTGAATAGTAGCTCCGTGTGCACTCTCATCAACTGTAGTAATATTTACAGTTCCTGTTTGATTTTCTAATTGTGTTAGGGGACTAAAGGTTGTAGTTCCAGCAGGAAATGCTACAACCATATATTTTGCCACATCACCCTCAACAATCTCACTTTCAGAGCTGTACTCTCCTAAAGTATTTAAAATAGGCTCGCCATTCATATCCAAAGCTACAAGTTTAAGGATAATTGGTGGGTGATGAACAAAACTATCACTTCCCCAAGGCTCAATGTGCCAATCTATCTTTTTATCAAAAAAATCAGCTCTTAGTGGAGCATCTATATTTATCTCTCCCTTTTCACTATCTCTATAAAATCCCGTATGTTCACGAAGAAAATCTCCACCTTTTAAATACCTAGTAAAGTTTGCTCTACTAAGAACAGCCTCAATATTTATCTCTTGATTATTACTATCTAAATATGTAGAGCTTTCTGTTGTCTTGGGAGTGTTGTGAAAATTTTCATCTTCTTTTGGTATATGGTGTTTAAGTTGATGATTCTCTAACTCAATATATGAATTTTGAGTAGTAGTATCATTAAAAATCTCTAATGTTGATTTTAGAGGAGTTATAGCATCTAAAATAGGATTACCTGAAATATCAAATATCTCCTCCCCTACATATACAAAATCTCCAGCGTGAAGTTCTCTAATATCTCCACTACCATCTTTTGCATAGCATAGTTTTATAGAGTCTTTAACTTTTCCTATAATCTTTTTCATAATATAACTCCTCCTATTCTAAAGGTTCTAATGTATAAAGAGTAATCTCTACACGGTTGTTTTTTAATCTTCCTTCTCTTGTTGCCTCTGTATAGAGTAGTTGTTGGTCAAGGAGATTCTCTGTATAAATCCTTGAGCTAGGTACTCCTAAATGGCGAAGAAAGCCATATATTTTATGTAGGCGTCTGTTTACCAACTTAACAGCCTCTTTATATCTCAAGCGAGGTTCACCATTTGCTAAGTGTTGCCATAGATTACTCCAGCTATCAAGTTCTATCTCATTCTCATTATCTATAACAGATGAACAATGACCTACAATACTAATGTAATAGATTTTAGAGCGATTACGTTGTATAAGCTTTTTTAATCTGGCAAGAGTATTTTCAGAACTTTTTACAACTCTATCCCCATTAAAAACAATAGGAGACAATCGAACAAAATAGTGATGCCAATTTATTAATCTACTAGCACGAACTCTATTTGGAACTCCTGTAGAAATAGGTGCATCTACAATTCCACTTTTTTGAAAGAAATTATCACTATAGAGTCCACTACTATAAGCTATTGATATAAGAAAAAAGATACTAAATAGATATTTTTTAATCATCTACCACTCCTTTTATTTGCTAAATGGTTACAGCCATAAGGAGTAACTCCTCTTTTATAATGTTTTGAATTGACACAAATGTCTTGAGCATCGGATATACCATCTCTATCACTATCATATTTAACAGGTAGGTGGTCCCTTCTACTTTTACCTTTATTAAATAGTCCCACTCTTTTATAGATATGACGAACATTTCCAAGAACAGATGCCATAGTAAGACCCATTGCATCTAAAATACGATACTTAGATAGAAGCTGGTCGTAACGAACTGTAATTAATTCATCTTTAGCACGTTTGAGGTCGCTTTCAACAGATAAAAGATCAAGTAAAGAACGTGTACCTAAATTAAACTCTTTTTTATATAGTCTAAGTGTTTTTTTACTTTGAGATTGGTAACGCTTTAGGATTGGGATTTGCTTTTTGGTTAAAGTATAGTTACTCCAAGATAAATCCAACCCCTCTATAACTTGACGGCGAAGATTTTTACTTACTGAAATCTCTTGAGATACTTTTGTAAGCCTCTTTAAACGATCTGCTTCATCAGCACCACCATTGAAGATGTTGTAACGGAGTTTAATCATCGCCTTAATATTGTCAACCTTATCAGGATAGCTAACTTTAGAGTGAAATTCATCATTATGTGTTGCAGAAATCTCTGCATCTATTTTGGGATAGAATTTGCTTTTACTCTCTCTATAAAGAGCCTCTGCCCCTTTGATATTGTATTTTTCTACAATCAAAGATGGGTTGTATCTAAGAGCAAAAAGAGTTGCACGTTTTTTACTCTTTGGAAGAGGAGCATTAAAGTGAATAGGTCGAAAAGATTTTAGAGATACTACTCTTCCTGTAATACGTCTAAATGTATAAAGAGCATTCTCTAAACGATTTTTACTTGCCATCATATTATTTAAAGCAGAAGAGTATGAAGAGTCAATTCTACTAACTTCTGATGCTTTACTAAGACCTGCTTTATATGATTTGTGAATCTTTATACGAAGTTTTTTAATTTGAGCTAGATAGTGTCTTGCATTAATTAGCATATCTCTATATCGAAGGACGTTAATATACGCTTTTATTGTTTGTAGAGTAATATCATTAGCCTTTTCTAAATAACTATAGGCTGAAGCTAATGTTCTCATCTTTTGATAATTTACACGCTCTTGAGTACTAAAACCATTAAACAAATTTTGACGTAAAGTTAGAGTATTTTCAAAAATATCATACTTTTTATTAGGAGCCTTACTAAAACGACCTTTATAATCTTTTCCTATACCTACCTCTAAATCAAGAGTAGGGAGATAACCAGATTTAGCACTATCTATATCTGTATAAGTCGCTCTATAGTTATGTAGTCTCTCTTGGATAATAGGATTAGTATTTAATACATCTTTAAGAGTTTGTGGAAGTGTTATAGCATACAAACTACAACTTAACGAAGCTAATGTAATGAGATTTTTATACATAGATCTCTCCTTTTTGACTGAAAATTACCC
>WGFZ01000008.1 GCA_015491955.1 Nitratifractor sp.
GAACAGCTCTAACCTCTGAACATCTCCCTCTACTTAAAAAGGGTGAACCCCATATTATATTAGCTTATGATGGAGATAGTGCTGGAGTCAATGCGGCTCTTAAAGCATCTAAACTCTTAGCACCTCACGGATTTGAAGGCTGGGTTGTCCTCTTTCCTGAGGGCAAAGACCCAGCAGATATGGTAAATCAAGGAGACTTAAATGGTTTAAAAAAGATACTTAGAAATGGTACACCACTAATTCCTTTTATTATTGAACAAATTGCCCTAGCACATAATCTAAATGACCCACATCAAAAAGAACACGCTTTTAGTGAAGTAAAAAGTTTTCTAACAACCCTTAGCCCAATTATGAGAGAAGCATATATTCCAAAAGCATCAACTATTTTAGGGGTATCTACTACTCTTTTTAATAGAGGTCAAGATTTAAGTAGAGTATCTAAGAATCTATCTCAAATAAAAGAGAACCCAGCTTGGCAATCTATTTTAAAAACTCTTTTAGAGAATGATAGACTTATAGATGAGGTTATAAACTTTATCACTCCTCAAATGGTAGGAGGCTATCAAGATAGCTTTGAAGCTCTAATAAAAGGTAATAGAGACTATCCATATTTAATCCGTTTAGCGATTGATGACAAGGTATCTACTCTTAGTCAAGAGATGTTTAAAAAGACTCTACTTGCACAGATAGAATACTACTATCAACGTAAACTTAAACAATTAACACTAGATAGAACTATCCCGTATAATATAAAAAGCTACTGGATACGAAAAATTAAAACAGATATACTACCTAAACTAAAAAAAGGAGAATTAGTAGCCTATGAGAGCAATTTCCCTATTTAGTGGTGGCTTAGATAGTATGTTAGCTATCAAGCTTATTACAGACCAAGGTATCGATATTACTGCCTTATATGTAAATATTGGGTTTGGAAGTAGAAGTGATATAAGTGAGCAGTTAAGAAGAAGAGCTTCAATGGTGGGGGCTAGTTTTAGAATGGTTGATGTCAGAGAGGAGTATATTCAAAATATTCTCTTTGACCCTGTCTATGGATATGGAAAAAACTTTAACCCCTGTATCGATTGCCACGGATATATGTTTAAGATTGCTAGAGCCTTGATGGAAGAGGAAAATGCCTCATTTCTAATCACTGGTGAAGTGCTTGGGCAACGTCCAATGAGCCAGAGGGCAGAGGCTATGCGTCAAGTTAATAAACTAGCAGGTGATAACAAAGATAGAGTTATTCTTCGTCCACTATGTGCTAAACTTCTTGAAGCGACTAAACCAGAAGAGTTAGGCTGGGTAGATAGAGAGAAACTACTAGATATAAATGGACGCTCAAGAGAGAGACAGTTAGCCTTAGCCAAAGAGTATGGTTGGGAAGATTATGAGAGTCCAGGGGGTGGTTGTTTACTAACAGACCCCGCTTTTAGTAGTAAGTTAAAGGATTTTGTAGCATACGAGGAGTTGGAGGTAGAGGATATAGATTTACTTAAATTTGGTCGCCACTTTCGCCTAAAAGATGGAGCAAAACTTGTAGTAGGTCGAGATAAAGATGATAATGAAGCTCTTAAAAAGATTGATAATCTGGACTATATACCAATTAAACTCCCTATTATTGGTCCATACTCACTTATTCATAAAGATGCTTCTATCCAAGACAAAGAGTTAGGAGCAAAAATAGCTCTAACTTATGGCAAAAGCAAAGCTGATGAGAGTTATCAAGTTGAAGTAGGAGAAGAGTGCTATACCCTAAGCCCTCTTCAGAGCAAGACTGAAGCTAGAGAGTACTTTGTCCTAAATGTTTAGGTGCGATACTCTGCATTGATTTTTACATAATCATAGCTTAAATCACAGCCATAGGCTGTAAAACTACCCTCACCTACTCCAAGATTGCAACGTACTTTAAATGAGTCTTGTCTCATAACTTTATATGCTTTATCTTCTCTATCACAATCAAGCTCTCTATGCTCACTATCATAGATAAGTAAATCATCATAATATATACTAAGCTTCTCCTCATCACACTCCACACCACTAGCTCCAACAGTAGAGGCTATACGTCCCCAGTTTGGGTCTTCACCAAAGAGAGCCGTTTTTACAAGTAGAGAGTTAGATAAATTTGTAGCAACTATTGATGCCTCTTCATCACTTTTAGCTCCTACAACCTCAAAGGCAACTAACTTATTAGCCCCCTCACCATCTCTTAAAATCATCATAGCTAGTTTAAAAGTAATTTTACGCAAAGCTTCAGCAAATGCCTCTTTATCATAGACTCCACTTGCTCCATTTGCCATTAAAAATAGACTATCATTAGTAGAGGTATCACCATCTACACTAATTCTATTAAAAGATAAAGAGATAGCCTCTTCTAAAAGCTCTTCTGTCTCATCTAGTGGAATTTTTGCATCAGTTATAATAAAACATAGCATTGTAGCCATAGCTGGATTTATCATTCCAGCACCTTTTGCAATAGCTCCTATTCTAAAGCTCTGTCCATTTTCAAGCTCTACCTCAAAACATAGCTCCTTTTTAAAGCTATCGGTTGTAAGAATAGCTCTAGCTGTAGCATCTGAGTTTTTTGCATTAAAATCGAGCTTTTTAATACCTGAAACAATCTTATCCACAGGCAGACGATAACCAATAACACCCGTAGAACTCATTATTGGATTGAGTATATCTATATCTTTTGGTAAAGTCTCTAAAATATTCTCAATATCTCTAATACCCTCTTCTCCAGTCATAGCATTGGCATTTTTAGCATTAATTAAAATAAAATTACCCTCGAAACTCTTACCATATCTAAGAGCGTGTTTTATGGGTGAGGCTTGAAAACGATTAGTAGTA
>WGFZ01000009.1 GCA_015491955.1 Nitratifractor sp.
AACTCTTTTGCATTTTCATTTACTTTGCCACTAGCTTTTACTCCAGAGCTAAAAGCCTCTATACAATCTCCCAATCTGGCATTAATTAGGGCTTCAGCCATAATAGAGCGACAACTGTTACCTGTGCAGAGAATTAATACTCTTTTTTTATATTTCAAACTCTAATCCTCAATCTTTTCTACCTTCAGGCGGTCTGGTAATATTGTAACTTTTAATAGTGGTGTACCATTAATAACTGCCTCTTTTAACTTCCATAAAGATATATTAACTGGCTCTATACGCATCTGATCTAGCTGTTGTCTAGTCTGTAGAGTATTAAAAAAGTTAATTCCTGTATCTCTTTTATCTCTAAAACCTTTATAGTAGTTGGCACGGTCTTGATGTAAAATTGCATTTAAATCTAAAAGACGCATTCCTTGAGAGTTGTAGTGGTCTTGTACACCAATACGTGCAAAATATGAACGTGATTTACCATAAGCTTGATTAGAACGATGTCTAGGTAAAAATACAATCCAACTTTGTACACTTGCACCATCAAGATCAAAATGTAAAATAGCTTTACCTTTTTGTATATTTCCTTGTGGGTCTCTTGAAATAATATCTGCTACAGCCTCATAAATTGAACTCATTCCAGATAAGTTTACAACCCAACTACCTTTTGTTTTATCCCCTGGATATGGATTTACCCAAATAAAACGATTTGGATCATCATTAGAACGCATCAAAATAGCAGGACGTCTCGGTACTAATTTATGACCATTCCAACCAAAAATACGATAGTACAGAGGAGAGCCATAACTATTTGGACTAGGAGCGAGGAGTTCTGCTTGACCATCACCATCTATATCTATAAGTACCTGAGGAAAGCTTGTTCCAAAATCCCACTTTCCAAAAGCATAAATATTATCTGTATCTTTTGTTGGAGGACTTTGCCAAAGTAATTTACCCGATTTGTTATAAACAAAAAGTCTATAAAAAGTACCTATACTTCTACTACCATACTTTTGCCATACTACAATATCTGGTTCTCCATCTCCATCTATATCACCCCATAGACGTTGATTCTTAGGAAAATTTGTCCAAGCGGGTCGTTTTATAGTATCAACTACGGCTCTATCTTCTACTACTCCCTCTTTTGGTATAGCTACTTTTGGTAGAATAGTTCTGTTTATGGGGGGAGTAACCATTGGTTTATTATTAACTAGATGCTTAGTAGCCTTTGGTAGATTAGTCTTATTAATGTACCTAAATATCAGCTCTTTAACTCTTCTCTCATCAAATGAGCCATTAACTTGATGGATAAATATAGGTTTAGATATTCCAGAAGCATTTGCCAATAGACACTCTGCCATCTTCTCTTTTTTATCTAAAAAACAAGAGGTCTTTTTATAACCAGTATTCCAAACTTTCATATTTTTCCATCTTATATTCCTAGAAATAGTTGATATATTATCAAATATTTCAAACTTTTTATTTCCAATTTTACAAATCTCTCTATCTGCTTTTTTCTTACAAAGTATCCCTTTAGAAAAAACAGACTGAACTAGTACAACAACAATTAACACCCATTTTATATTTTTCACTCCATACACCTCCATTCTATCTATGCATAATAATACTATATTTACGAATCAACTCTTAAAAATAGGTGAAAATATAAAAAAATACTATTTAGTCTTTAAAGGTCTCATAACAAAACCAAGAAGTCTCCAATTATCATCTTCTTTATAAAAGGTACCAGCAATAATAATATCGACGCTTTTAATTCCTCTATATATAGCCTCTAAATATAGGGCACCATTATTTAATACTTTTTGTGAAATAATTTTTGCTTTTTGTTTAAAAATCTCTTTCCAATCTAATTTGGAGTTAAAAATATATTCAAAACTCTCTTCTATTTTTGACCAATTTATACTATCTCTATAACTATATACACTATGTTCATATAGTGCTTTCATATCTTTATTATTGATTGTTTCAAGTATCCAATTACTAAGATTGGTTATTAAATTTTCTTCCAAGCTCTTATCTACCTTTAACATCCCCTTTCTCATCTTTATATTTTCTATTATTTTAGAAGTATCTCCTATAGTAAATCTTTTTTTAGTAATAAGTCTTTTATCTAAAAATAAATCCACTTCAAAAATTCCATCAGGCCAATTATATACATTGTATATATTTGCACTAATTACTCCACTACTATTTTTATCAAAATAGTGCACCTTAGCACTCTTTCTACTAATTACCCTATTTTGATTTACCCCATCATTTATAACTATCCACTTCAACATAAAATCTTTTCCCTCTTTTATATCCTTAAATGGGATAATCGCATATATCTTATGTTCAGAGTTTAAAAAATGCTCTTTTAAATTCTTTGGAGTAATAGTTCCATCACTATTTTTTTTAATATCAGAAGATAGATATATTTTTGAAATTTTATCTTTAATAGGGGTATAAAGCCTAAAAGCTCTTTTCCAATTTCTCTTATCTGTAGATATTACTTTTAAAATATACTCTCCAGCTATAAAATAAGGCTTAGTATTTTTATAGTGAAAATGTATAGATTTGATACCTGAGTGTAAATATACTTTTTGCTTGGCAATAATAGTATTAGATTTATGTGGTTTATTCTTTCTAATCCACTCCACTATGATAGAATCTTTCGCCTTAACATTTTTTAAATGAATTAAAGTATAGATAACAGATGTATTGACGCTAAATACTTTACTACTATTTCCATCTAATTTGTCTGAAAGCTTAATATAGGTTATATCATAAGCTTGAAGATAAGAGAGTAGAGTAAACATAAAAAAGAGGATATATCTCATTCTAAGTTTTCCTTTATAATTTTCTATTTTTAAGACCAATTTTATTTTCCAATCTTCTCCACTCTTAATCTATCTGGTAAAATTGTAACTCTTAAAATAGGATTCCCTTCAATAACCTCTTTTGTCAATTCATCTAAAGGTATATTTACTGCTTCTATTGGCATTTGATCAATTTTTTCTCTCTCTTCAAGTGTTTTAAAACGTCCTATTGATGTATCCTCTTTATCTCTAATTCCTTTATAATAGTTGGCACGTTCTTGGTGCAATATTGCATTTAGGTTAAATAGTCTTTGAGCGTGAGAGTTATAATGGTCTTGCTCACCAATACGAGCTATATAGCTAAGAGTTGGTTGAGAAATATTTATACTTGAGTATCCTGGTAAAAATTCAATCCATCTCTTCACTTTTGCACCATAAGCGTCAAACTTTAAAACTGCTTTACCTATCTCTTCCTTATTTGAATTTAATGCCATAATATTGGCTACAACTTCATCACTATTTTTACCAGGAGACATACTACTTACCCAGCACCTATTATTTCCATTATTTGGAAATGGATTCACCCAAATAAATCTATTTGGAACTTTTGTTGAACACATTAAAACCTCTTGATGCCTTGCTACAAGCCTATGACCATTCCAGCCAAAAATACGATAATATACAGGAGATGTAGTAGAACTTGCTAAAGGAGCGAGAAGCTCAGTTTGATTATCTTGGTCAATATCAACTAAAACCTCTGGTAAACTATCACCAAACTTCCAACTTCCAAAAGCGTATAGATTTTTTGCATCTGTTGTAGCAGGAGTATTCCAAAGTAATCTTCCACTCTTTTGATATATATATATCTGATAAAACTTACCTATATCTTGCTTTGCAAACTTTTTCCATACAACTAGCTCTTTTTTACCATCTCCATCTATATCACCTAATAACTGCTGATTAGGTGGAGTATCACTCCAAGGCTCTTTTTTTCTATTTTTTGTAGTTTTAAATCTATTTACATAATTTGGCTTTGAACTATTTGAGACATTACAAAAGATAAAATGGCTTTTAAAATAAGAATTTGAAGATATAGATTCTGAAATATCTGAGTTAGTATCTTTTATATCTTTTAAAATAGAGTGTAGCATTTGAGGAATACTATCTTTATTAAATGAAGTTGTAAATCTTTTATAAAGATGCCAATTAACCTCTCCTGCATTTTTTAAAATACACTCAACCACATTAGATATTCTATCTTCAAAACAGCCAACCTTTTGATTATCTATATCTATTTTGTATAGGTTTCCTTGTCTTAATCGTATAGGTATAGCCTTTTTAGATTTAAAAACTTCAAAACAATCATTACCAATATGATGCTCTGCTTGATATGTTGCTTGTGCTGATAGAGTTACAACTTTAAAAAATGATACAACTATAAAAATATATATAAATCTATTATTTATCAAATTAATCTCCTTATAAATGATTTTGTAAGAATACTATTTAAGAGATATTAAATTGCTTTTATTGTGTTGAGATTCTTATAATAAAAAAAATCGAAGAAGGAATGAAACAATGCGACATTGGCAAAGTCCCATTATCAAGAGGTATAAGTTAATACTCTCTATTTAGAGTAGATATTAAATATACTAAAAGTCCCCACTTGCAGCCTTATTCATCATAGTATATATTGTATTTTTCACTTGATTACCATATTTAAGCATATCCGGAGGAAGTTTACGTCCTCCGTGAATCATCATATCTAAGTCTAATGTATATAACCAATAATCTCCATTTTTATCTTGCATCAAAGTAATTCGGCAAGGTAGATAAGCACCATAAGCCATAGACCACTTAACCATCTTAATAGCTATAGCAGGGTTACAATAACTTAATACTCTTGTATAAGGCTGTGGTTTTCCAGTTCTTAAAGCCACCTCTTTAGATAGTGGTAAATCACCTACTGGCTTAATACCCATTTCAGTTGCTACACTATTTAGAGCATCAACTACCTCATCAGGAGAGATACCTTTTTCAACTTTTACCTTATGTACCGTTGCTTTACCTATATCCCCTGTATCTAAAAGAGTACTCATCATATGTATATATACATCTTTCGCTTTAGGGTCTAACTCTTTTGCTTGAGAGATACGACTACCAACACCTAAGACTGTCCAAGCATATATTACAACTAAAATAGCTAGAAGCCCAAATAGTGCAAATATATTTTTTATAATTTTCATCAAACCCCTCCATTTTCATAAATTAAAGTGAATAATTATAACAATTTATATATATAAATATACTTATATAAAATATACTTATATAAGTATACTCTTTTTTATCACTTTTGCATATAATTCCACTTCAGTATCATAAAGTTTAAATTCATCTTCAATACTCAAATTTCGTAGAGGTGTACGACGATTATTTACTATGATTTCTGCCCAACCATCTCTAGTTCGTTTATATGGATTTTGGAGTCTTATTTGTTCATCTACTACTTTTAGACTACTCTCAAACCTATTAATCTTATGTAAAATAGTATCTCTTATTTGAGTGTAGATAGGTTTTATCCCAGATTCAAATTGATTAAGCTTATACTCTATAACCCCTTTATAATCTCTCTTTAGCTGTCTAAACTCATTTTGTTTCTGCTCAAGTCTATTAAATATTGAAGCTCTTTGGAGTGCTTGAGTCTCTTGCTTTAGTCTCATCTCATTATTACTTAAAATCTCTTGTACTCTATTAGATAATCTCTCCATACTCTCATCTAGCCACTGTAAAAGCTCATTTGAATCAGGAAGAATCATCTCCATAGCTGCACTTGGTGTTGGAGCTCTTAAATCTGCTACAAAATCTGAGATTAAGGTATCTACTTCGTGTCCAACTGCACTAACTATTGGTGTATTTGCTCTAAAGATAGCATCAGCTACAATCTCTTCATTAAATGCCCAAAGATCTTCTATACTTCCCCCACCTCTTCCTGTAACTATAATATCAACCCCTAGAGTATCAGCATAATCGATAGCTCTAGCAATAGACTCTGAAGCTCTATCACCTTGTACCATAGTATCAATTACCAATATTTCACACAAAGCCCAACGTCTATTTGCAATTTTTAGCATATCTTGAAGCCCAGCACTACCTGATGCTGTTACAAGAGCTATCTTTTTAGGGTAGCGAGGAAG
>WGFZ01000010.1 GCA_015491955.1 Nitratifractor sp.
AAGTTGTATATACTGTTAAAAGAGGTGATACTCTTAAAAAAATTGCTCATAAATATAAAATATCTATTGCTAAAATACGTAAACTAAATAACTTAAAAAGACATAAAAAGCTCCATCGTGGAATGAAGCTAGTACTTGGGGATATTAATACTCATTCTAAACATAGAAAATCTAAAAGAGGTAAGAGAAGAGATAGTAATCATCGTATTAATAATGCTCTTGCTACATTAAACTCTCGAAATAGTAATAATAGTGCTACACATGGTGCATATAAAGTTATTCAAATTGCAAAACGATACTTAGGAAAAAGGTATGTTTGGGGTGGAGAGAGTACAAGGGGTTTTGATTGCTCTGGATTTACTCAGTATGTTATGAGGAAATCTAAAGGTGCACATATTCCAAGAGTCTCAAGAAAACAAGCTTATTATGGTAGATATATTACAAGAAGTCATCTCAAGCCAGGAGATTTAATATTTTTTGATACTTCTCATCGTAGAAGAGGTTATGTAAATCACGTAGGAATCTATATAGGTAATAATAAATTTATTCACGCTAGTTCAGCTAGACATAGAGTAGTTATTACTAGCTTAAATACTCCATTCTATCGCTCACGATTTAAGTGGGGACGTAGAGTTAATTAACTCTATCCCCTTAAACTATTCAGCATAAAGGACAGCACCTTTACTTGCATTAGTTACAAGTGTTCTATATTGACGTAGCCATCTACTATTTAGAGGCTTAACTTTTGGACTAAAGTTAGCTCTTCTTTTAGCTATCTCTTCATCACTAAGATTAACTTCTAGTATATATTTATCTACATCAAGATGAATCTCATCACCATCTTTTAAAAGAGCAATCATTCCACCCTCTGCAGCCTCAGGAGAAACGTGTCCTATACTTGCTCCTCTTGTAGCACCGCTAAAACGACCATCTGTAATAAGAGCTACCTTATCTCCTAAGCCCATACCCATAATAAGAGAAGTTGGAGCTAACATCTCTTGCATTCCTGGCCCACCCTTTGGACCTTCATAACGAATTACTACAACGTGTCCAGCCTTAACTTTACCACTTGTAATACCTTTAATAGCCTCATCTTGAGAGTCAAAACATATTGCTTTACCTGTAAAACTACGCTCTCCAACAATTCCAGCTGTCTTAATAACTGCCCCTTGCTCAGCTAAATTACCAAATAAAATAGCCAAACCGCCCACTTTTGAATATGGATTTTCTAAATGGTGAATAATCTCCTCATCTAAAATCTTAGCATTAGAAATTCTCTCAAATAGACTCTCACCTGTAATAGTTAAATTATCTTGGAGAATACTATCTTCTCTACGATTCATCTCATTCATAACCGCAGAGACTCCACCAGCTCTATTTATATCTTCCATATGAATAGTTGTAAGAGATGGAGAGATTTTTGCTATATGAGCCACTTGCTTACTAATCTCGTTAATCTTAGCAATATTAAAATCAACTCCAGCTTCATTAGCAATAGCAAGCATATGTAAAACAGTATTGGAGCTTCCACCCATAGCCATATCTACACAAAAAGCATTATTTACTGCTTTTTCATTTAGAATATTTCTAATATTAAACTTTTGACTATCCTCACTCTTTGCAATTTCACAGACTCTACGTGCCGCTTCTCTATATAACTTCTCTCTCTCTGGTGTAAGAGCTAATATAGTTCCATTACCAGCTAGTGCTATACCCATAGCCTCCATTAGTGTATTCATAGAGTTAGCTGTAAACATTCCAGAACAACTTCCACCACTTGGACAAGCATTACACTCCATCTCTGTTAATGTTTTAGCATCTATCTCACCAGCTTCATACTGTCCAACACCCTCAAATACAGTAGCTAAATCAATAGGTGTACCATCTTCTAAATGTCCAGATGCCATAGGACCACCAGATACAAATATAGTAGGAACATTAACCCTCAATGCACCCATAATCATACCTGGTACAATCTTATCACAGTTAGGAATAGCAATCATCGCATCAAGCTTATGAGCATTCATCATAGTCTCAATACTATTGGCAATAATCTCGCGACTTGGCAAAGAGTAGAGCATTCCATCGTGTCCCATGGCAATACCATCATCTACACCAATTGTATTAAACTCAAAAGGTACACAACCATTTGCTCTAATCTCATCTTTAATAATTTCTCCTACTTTATTTAGGAAAAAATGACCGGGAATCATATCTGTATATGAGTTAGCTACACCAATAAAAGGCTTGTTAAAATCCTCATCTTTAAGTCCAGTTGCTCTAAGTAAACTTCTATGGGGTGCTCTATCATAACCCTTTTTAATCTCATCACTACGCATTAATACTCCTTAAAATCTATTTTATTTCTGATTATACTCATAAAAGCTTTGACATTTTAGAATTATTTGTTATAATTGCAGTCCGATTTTAAAATGCGGGAGTAGCTCAGGGGTAGAGCACAACCTTGCCAAGGTTGGGGTCGCGGGTTCGAATCCCGTCTCCCGCTCCAAAATCGATGGTTCTTTTAGCCCGGATGGTGGAATTGGTAGACACAGGGGACTTAAAATCCCCCGGTCATTGCGACTGTGCCGGTTCAAGTCCGGCTCCGGGCACCACGGCGCTATAGCCAAGCGGTAAGGCACGAGCCTGCAAAGCTCTGATCCCCAGTTCGAATCTGGGTGGCGCCTCCAAAAGATATAAATCTACTCGGGAGATGTCAGAGTGGTCGAATGTGCCGGTCTTGAAAACCGGTGAGGGTAATACCTCCGGGGGTTCGAATCCCCCTCTCCCGGCCAGTTGTTTTGATAAAGTATAACTCTCTCAGTACTTTTTAATTATCCTAACTTTTATACTAAAAAACTCTCTAAAAAATTTACAATATCCATTTTTTTACAACTATATAACTACTAAAATATATCTTCTCTCTTAAATTCTGGTACTATTTTTTGTAGTGCTTTTACCTTATTTTGTGCTTTTAATAGAGACTCTATATCTTTAGATAGTTGTTCAATATTATAGTATGTAGGCTTGGCAATAAATATGGAGCTATACTTAGTCTCAACATCACTATCATCAAGAAGTAACTCTTCATATAGTTTCTCACCAGGACGAAGTCCAGTGAAAATAATCTCTACTTCATTATCTTTGTTATATAGATGAATCATCTGTTTTGCAAGATCTACTATTTTAATAGGTTCTCCCATATCAAGAATAAATAGCTCTCCCCCCTTAGCGATAGCAGTAGCTTGGAGTACCAACTGACACGCTTCTGGAATCAACATAAAATAACGAGTAATATCTGGGTGTGTAACAGTTACTGGTCCACCCTTTTCAATTTGTGCTTTAAATTTTGGGATAACTGAGCCTGATGAACCTAATACATTTCCAAATCTAACTGCTACAATCTCAGTATTT
Source organism: Nitratifractor sp. (assembly GCA_015491955.1). Classification (GTDB taxonomy): domain Bacteria; phylum Campylobacterota; class Campylobacteria; order Campylobacterales; family Sulfurovaceae; genus Nitratifractor. Next base: position 3,415 of record WGFZ01000010.1, read on the forward strand.
TTACTTTGTACATTTTGAGCATATAGCTCTGTTACACGTTTAGTAGCTCCCATTACATTAGTAGGTCGTACAGCCTTATCTGTTGAGATTAAAACTACCTTTTTTACACCAAACTCTATACTAATATCAATTACATTTTTTGAGCCATAAACATTATTATAAACAGCACTCTCTTGATTCGCTTCACATATAGGGACGTGTTTATAAGCGGCTGCGTGAATTACAACATCAGGAGAATAGGTATCAAAAATCTCCTCCATTAAAGGGCGATTAGTTATATTTAAAAGTTGTGATATGGCATTTGGAATCTGCTCTGAGATTTGATAAAGATTGTATTCACAATGGTCAATCAAAATCAATTTAGAAGCTCCAAATTTTTGGCACTGCTTTGCAATTTCAGAGCCTATACTACCACCTCCACCTGTAATCAAAATCCTTTTACCTTTAATAAATGAGGATATAGTCTCTTGGTCTAAGTCTTTAGGGTGTCTAGCCAATAAATCTTCTATAGATAAATCCTCAAGCCTCTCCTCCTTTGAGCCAAGAAGCTTAACTTGCTTAATCTCATAAACACCTAAACTATTGAGACGATTAACAAGCTGACGTAAACTATTTTGAGGAATATGTTTTGTTAAAATTGCAGAGCTTATCCCCTCTCTTTTAATAACCTCTTCAACTCTATCTAAGCTATAGACTTTAATACTATTAATATACGAGTTTTTAACCCCTTCATTCTCATCAATAGCGATAATTGCCACAGGATAGTATGGTATTTCACTCTTTAATGCACTCTGAATAATAGTAACTGTTTTACTATTAACTCCTATTATTAGAGTAGGCTTAAATGAGTTTGGTCTAAAGCCCTCATTTAGTAAACGTTTTAGACTTCTCAAAGTACCAATAAGACTCAAGGATAGAAAAAAATCTATAACAATAACAGAGCGAGGAAAGTAGAAATAGTGATGAAATAGAATATAAATTATTATAAAAATAGTATAAGAGACTATATGGGCTTTAAAAATATTACTTGCATCAAGAAAACTAAAGAAACGCCAAATTATATTATAGCCTCTAAAGAGATATATAGCTGTTATTTTTAGAAAAACCAAAAGAAAAAAGGCTCTAAAGAAATACTCTAAAAACTCTTGGGGAATATGAAAATTAAAGCGAAGTAGGTAGGAGATATAAAATGATAAGAGGGATAGTAAAAAGTCTGCTCCAACAAAAAATAGACCCCTTTTTAGTGCTGTTGGACGTAGCCATCTAGGCATCTAAAACCTCAATTATAATATTGGATATATACTCAATATCACTATCTAACATAGCAGTACCACTTGGTAAACAGATACCTTGTTTAAATAGTTCTTCTGATGTTCCATCTACTATAGCTATATCATTTTTAAATAGTGGCTGAAGGTGCATAGGTTTCCACAATGGACGACTCTCAATATTATGCTCTTGAAGTTTTTTAATAAGTTCAAATGGATTATGCTCTTTAAGTATCAAAGTTGTTAGCCATCTATTACCAACACTACCCTCAATCTCTGGCATAAACTCAATATTTTTATAGCTACTTAAAAAATCTCTATAAAGATTAAAAATCTCCCTCTTACGCTTAATCCTATCGCTTAAAACTTCCATTTGTGCTACACCAATAGAGGCTAATATATTTGACATACGATAGTTATACCCATACTCTTTATGCTCATAGTATAGGGTTGGCTCTTTTGCTTGGGTTGATAAAAATTTAGCCCTATCTATATACTCTTGATTATCACTAACAAGCATACCACCACCTGAAGTGGTTAATATCTTATTCCCATTGAAGGAGTAAACACCCATATCACCAAAAGTTCCACTCTCTTTGCCATTAAATGTAGCACCTAAAGATTCAGCACTATCTTCAATTACAAAGATTCCCTCAGCTTTACAAATATCTATTATCTCATCTATCTTTGCCATTTGACCATATAGATGAGTTACTATAAGAGCTTTAGGCTTTTTAGGAGATTTATATATAGCCTTTTTCAAGAGCTTAGGAGATATATTCCAACTACTATCACTATCTACAAAGATAGGCTTAGCATTTTGATATAAGATAGCATTTACTGAGCCAATAAAGGTAAAAGTAGAGGCTAAAACATAATCACCATCTTTTATATCTAAAACTCTTAGAGCAAGATGTAAGGCTGATGTGGCTGTATTGGTTGCCAAAGCATATTTAGCTCCCGTATAACTCTTTATAGTATCTTCAAAACGATTAACAAACTCTCCTAAAGGAGCAATATAGTTACTCTCAAAAACTTTGGCAATATACTCTTGCTCCTTACCACTCATATGTGGCGGTGATAGGAAAATTCTTTTACTCACGATTTGTACCTTATTCTATTTATAAATTTTAGATATTTGTTGAAGTACTACTGAACCATCTTTTATATTTTTAATAACAATACTTCTCATTCCAATAATACTATTTGAGCCGATTGTAATACCTTGTCTTAGTGTTGCTCCCACACCAATCATCACATCTTTTTTAATATCAACACCACCACCAAGAAATACTTGAGGAGCAATAGATACATTCTCAGCAATCTTCACATCGTGTCCAATTAGAGCATTATGGTTTATCAAAACATTATCACCTATTAAAGCATCACAAGAGACTATAACACTATGCCCAATATATACACCATTACCCATATTAGCCGACGATGATATAGTTGAAAGTGGTGAAATGACAGAGATTAAATTGAATGAGTGTTTTTTGAGAAACTCTATAATCTCTCTTCTATTACTTATGCCTTCTTGATTTACAGCCCCAATTGCTAAAATAACTCCATCAAAATTATCTCTATGCTCTAAAAGAGCATCTAAGTAACCAAAATGCTTATAAGATAAACTACTACTCTTTGCAAATATTCCATAAACCTCATCACCATTCATCTCAATAACTTCTATTATCTCTTTAGCTAAACCTCCACCTCCAACAATGGCTATTTTTCTAGACATACAAACTCCACTACCTCTTTATTTCTATTATATGCAAAACATACTTTAGCATCTAATAAAGGAGCATAGACCCAATCAAGAACCTTAATCATCTTCTTTTGATTGATTAAATCCTCTGCCTCTTGCTTTGAAGCTTCATAGCATAGATGATGATAACCTCCACCTTTTTGTAAAAATTTATAAGTAAAGGAGTCTTCACTTTTAGGCTCAATCAACTCTATATATATATTATCCATTTTAAGAAGTACTAGATTTGCCTTTTGAGTCTCATCATAAACCTCTTTAATAATTTCACTATTTATTAAATTTGTTCTATATCTATCAATACTCTTAACAACATATCCAATATGGTGAACTCTCATAATATAGCTCCACCATCTACACGTATAATCTCACCTGTTATATGTTTAGACTCTATTAAAAACTCTATAGTATCTACAATATCCTCAAGATTTGCCAAACCAAGAGGAGAATTTTTTTTCATATTTTCTATAAATTCATCTGTATATATCGATGAGAATTTTTCAGTCATCTCTGTTTTTAAAAATCCTGGAGCAATACCATTAACTCTAAGTGGAGCCAACTCTTTAGCAGAGCCTTGAATAAAATTATTTAATCCAGCCTTTGAAGCAGAATATGCTAAAATTCCACTCTCTGGTTTTAGTGAAGCAATAGAGGATATAAATACCATACTTGCATTTTGATTACAAACTCTTTTAGAGGAGAAAGCCTTAGCAAAAAGCATAGCAGAGATTAAATTTGTTGTAAAAATTTGTAAAATATCCTCTGCTTTTGTTACTTTTAATGGCTTAATATTTTGAATACCTGCACAAAATATTAAATTATCAAATTTTCCATACTTTTTAGCAACCCTTTTTACGAACTCTTCAATCTCATCTAAATTACTAATATCAAAAGGCTCATACTTCTCAAACTGCTTAAGTCTCTCTTCACGTCTTGCAACAGCTACTCCACCAAGTCTCGTGGTAACTGCTTCACCTATACCACTACTAGCACCTATAATAAGATTATTCAATCTTCTCCCCTGCCAACTCAATCAAATCAGCTACTACTTTTAAGTTCTCAAAATCACGAGGTGATACTTTGACATTTAACTCATCATATAGACTCATCAAACTTAAAACTGCAATAGAGTCATACTCATCTATCTCATCTAATAGAGTTGTCTCTTCTAGTTCCATCTCTGTATCAATTGTCTCAGCTAAAAGTTCTAAAAAATTATCTTTTGTCATACTCTACTCTCCTCTTTTATATATTTGAATTTCAGGGGCATAAATCTTGTCAATATCCACTAAACAAGCACCCCAACTAAGTCCAATACCAAATCCTGCAAAGAGAGCCTTTATACTATTTTGACTAAATTTATCTGACAAAAATCCATTTATCGTTCCTGCTATTGAGGCAGAGTTTTGATTTCCATATATTGTCATAGTACTCATAGGAAGTCTATCTTCAGTTAATTCTAATTTCTTAGCAATATTTTGAAGAATATACCTATTTGCTTGATGTAGAACAAAATAGTCTATATTATCTTTAGGAGTTTTTGAAAATTCAAATAGCTCATCAAACATATTTGGAACAACCTTGAGAGTAAAGTTAAAGATTTCACCCCCATTCATATACATATCAATCCCTCGTCTAATACCATCTTCAAACTCTTTTGGCTTTAGAGACTCTTCACTAAAAGGATTTCTACACCCTCCATCTGGAATAATGAGATGTCTATAACCACTCCCATCACTATGAAGAACAAAATCTCCACTACCTTTACCCTTTTCAATCAAAATAGCACTGCCCCCATCACCCATAAGTGGCGTAAGATTTTTATCTTGATAGTAACTAAAACGACTTGCTACATCTCCAACACAAAGTAAAACAGACTCCAAGCCAGAGTTTATAAGAGAATAGGCATTTAATAGACCATTAATAAATCCACTACAACCAAGATTTATATCATAGGCAATAGTATCTTTGCTAAGTCCTAATCTATCTTGCATAATAATTGCAGTTGATGGAGCTTTATAATCTGGTGTTTGAGATACAAAAAGAAGAGCCTCTACTCTACTCTTATCAAACTTTTCAAAAATTTTTTCAGCACTTTGTACGCATAAATCACTTGTACAAGTATCACCACTTACTACATATCGGCTATTAAACCCCATACGTTTCTTTAGCCTCTTTATCATTTTCTCATCGTAGCCGAAATTATGAGCCTCTTCTTCAATTGTAACTCTCTTATCTCCAACAGTTGTTACAACTGCTTTAATATCAATATTATCAAAATGTAATTTAGCCATTTACTTTGCCTTCTACATATTCCAAAAGAGTTCTAAATGTTTTAAATGGTGTATCTATTGCGTCCATTGTCTTATCATTAGCTATTTGAATATAGTTTCCATATTTTTGCTGTAATCTATCCTCAATCTCCAAAATTAAATCAAGTATAGCCATACTATCAAGTAGCTCAAATAGTGGTGTATCCATCTCGATACTCTCCAACTCTTTAACTCCAAGCTCTTCATTTACTTCATTGATTGCCTCGATTAATAACTCTTTCATCTCAATCCTTTATATACTCTTTTTCATCTTCACTCTGATTAATCAATTTAAATCCAAGTCTCTCATAGAGATTTTCAACTTGAGAATTTTTAGGACTTTTAATATAACGAGCTTTTAGGGGTGATGAGATATTCTCTAAGACAATATCAATTATCTGCTCTTCAATTTTTCGTCCTAAGACTCTACAACTCATCAAAAAAGTATCAATCTCAGCATCTTTAACAATAACTACAGATACAATTCCCATATCACCAAATTTATCTTCAACTTGAAAAGAGAACACTTTATCTTTTTGCATCATCTCTTCAACTTCACTCTCACTATAACGTTTTGTTGTTAAATTAAATTGGTTAGTTTTATTAATAAGTTGAGTAATACGTTTTAGTTGATTTTTATTATTAATCCAATAGTTAATTTTAATATTTAAACTCTTAATAAATTCATCAATAGTAGTAACATTTTTAAATATCTCTACTCTCTTTTGCTCTGATTTATACTGCTCTAGTTTAGCCCTATCCTCTTTAGTAATTGTAATGGCTTTAAGCCTAGTATCATCTAAGATATTTAAAATATTATCTTGATTTACTAAAATACCATCAACACCTATACTCTCTTTAACCTCTTCAATCTCAAAAGGATTATCATCGATAAATAGTAGGCTATCTAGTCCTACATTAATCTCACTTGCAATCTCTTTGATATTTTGGCTTTTAGGAGTCCAATTTATCTTTTTAATTAAGAAATCTTCCCACTTTAAAGGCATTCTCTTTTTATCAAAAACATCTTTAACATCTTCAAAATTATTTTTACTAACTAATGTTAAAACAATTCCACTATTAGAAATCTCTTTTAACTGCTCTTGAAACTTTTTATATAAGATTCCTGGATAATTTTCATCACACTTTATCCCCTCAACTCCATCTTCACCAACAATACCACCCCACAAAGTATTATCAGCATCAAGCACAAGTACTTTTTTTCTTTTAGTAAAAAAGAGTTCTATTTTTGTCTTAATCTCATCAGATATTATTTTAAAACCATCTTTTGAAAATGGAGTTTGAAAAAGGAATTTATTCTTCTCATTGATAAGATAATCTGTTCCATATTTTTGAATAAGTTTATATATATTAATAATATTTAAATCACTAATATCTAAAAAACTCTCCAAAAATAGATTTTTTTCCATTACCCTATTAAAACTTTCAATATTTTGATTGTAATTAATATCTAAAAAGTTATCCCAAAAGTTTGAAATAAGAATCTTTGCTCTATTTTTTTTACGAAATTCACTTAATAAAAATTTCAACTCTTCAAGCTCTTCATACTCATTATTTAAAATAATGACTAAAATATCACTATCAACTCTTTGCATAAGTGTTGTTTCAATTTGACCTATATCATAATGGCTTACTTCATAATCTTTTAGACTCTTATCAAATGGCTTTGTAATGTAGTGTGATAAAAATGATACTTTAATAGTTTTCAATCTCTACTCCCTTGAAACTTTGTCATAGTAGCCTCACCATTGGCACTAATACCCTCTCTTACTAACACTTTTTTAACTGTTAGCCATAAAATTTTCATATCTAATAAAAATGATATATGCTCTACATACCACACATCATACTCAAATCTCTTCTCCCAGCTAATAGCATTTCGTCCATTGACTTGAGCCCAACCTGTAATTCCAGGTTTAACCTCGTGGCGTCTTGCTTGAAAGCTATTATATAGTGGAAGATACTCAACAAGCAAAGGGCGAGGACCAATTAGACTCATATCTCCTTTTAAAACATTCCAAAGTTGAGGAAGCTCATCTAGGCTAAGGGATCGTATCTTTTTGCCTACACCCTTTAGACGTTTCTCATCTGGCAAAAGATTACCATTTTTATCTCTCTCATCACTCATTGTTTTAAATTTATAGAGTGTAAAAATTTTACCATCTTTTCCAGGTCTTGGTTGACGAAATAAAATATCTCTATCAACAAAAATCCAGATTACTAATGCAACAATCGCAATAATTGGAGAAAATACAATAAGAGCTATAAGAGCCACACTCTTATCAAAGATTGGTTTAAATATATTTTTATAAATCATTTTACTATTTTAGCACCTCTTTATAAATTGCAAGATATGCCTCTACTACCTTTTGTACATCAAATTCATCTAAAGCGATTTTTCGACTCATCTCTCCAAATCTTTTACGCATATCTTTATCTTCTATAAGAGTATTCATTGCATTAGCTAAGGCTTGATAATCTTTAGCTGGAACTAAAAGACCATTAATATTTTCTTTTACAACCTCACGACAACCTGCCACATCAGTTGCAACAAGAGCTTTTCCCATAGATGAAGCTTCAAGCAGAGTCCTTGGCACACCTTCACGATAACTAGGAAGTACAACAATATCACTTAAAGCTATCCACTCTTTAACATCATCTTTAAATCCTAAATATCTTACTGCACCCCAATTGGGATTAAATGCACTCTTATTTCCAATATCAATATCACCAATATATAAAAAGTGTGCTTTATCTTTAAGAAGATTAGAAGCTTGGATATACTCTTGAACTCCTTTATCTAAAATTACACGAGCTATCATCAAAACTATTGGTTTATCATCTTCTATCTTTGCAATATCCCTTAGCTCATCTGAAGCTTTTGTAGGAGAAAAAAATTTAGTATCTATACCACTACTACGCACTAATCTAGCTCTACTTTTGGGAGTGATACGCTTTTTTATAAAAAGCTCCATATCATCACTATTTTGGAAAATAACTCTATCACTCTTTTTTGCAGTTTGTCTATATAGATTTTCAATTATAGTACGGACAAAAAGAGCCTTAAGACTATTATCTATAAAATAACTTCCTAATCCTGTTACAGTCTGAATATGATGTTTAGGGGCTGAAAATGCACCATAGATATTTGGTTTATGTGTAAAACTATGAACAATATCGGGGTCAATCTCCCTTAGAAGCTTTTTTAGGGTATCTATTGTATATAACTCTTTAAATGGATTTAAACTATTTCTAATAATTGGATAGTGTACTACCTCAATACCCTCTTTAATGAAGGCATCACTATGTTCTCCTTTTGGAAAAACAGCATATACGCTATGCCCATTTTTAAGTAATGCCTTCATTACAGGCAAACGAAAGAGGTACAGATTTAAGTCAAGATGACTCAAAAAGACTATCTTCATCTTTGCTCCTTCCAGACCTCTAAAGCATAAATTGTCCAAAGTATCTTTGCTCTCTTTTCTTGAGAGATATTTAATCTATTATCAAGAAGATTATCTAACCATCTTCTATTTATAAAATTATGGCTATAAGCCCTATTGGCTAGAGCCTCTTGAATTTTACTCTTTAATACACCATTGACCCAATCTTTTAATGGAACTTCAAAACCTCTTTTGGGTTGGCTAATAAGCTCAGTAGGAAGATAATCTTTGGATAAATCTCTTAATATTTTTTTAGTAGTAGTTTTTGAAATCTTATAGTTTTGTGGGAGTTTAGGAGCAAACTCTAAAATATCTTTGGATAGAAAAGGGCTTCTACCCTCTAAAGAGTGTGCCATTGTAGCTATATCCATTTTAACTAAGAGGTCGCCAAATAGTAGAAGTTCAAAATCTAAACAGAGCATCTTATCAAGCCCCTGAAGTCCACACAAACGAATATAACTATCTAAATCATCTAAATATTTTGTAGATGAAAAATTGTAAACTCCTTCAAAAATATCACTTGTAGCACTTAGATATTGATTGAGTCCCTTTTTATTTGTAAGCTCTAAAAGACGATATAGATAGTTATAATATGAGCGTTTCTCATTTGGAGGGGGGAGTATCTTTGAGATAGTAGATAGTAAAGATGCACTCTTAAAAAGAAGAGGATTTGCAAATGGTACATAACGACGATAGCCACCAAATAGCTCATCAGCCCCATCACCATTTAAAATAACTGTTACATACTCTTTGGCTGATTGACTCACATACCAGCTAGGAATAGCAGAAGAGTCAGAAAAAGGCATTCCGTAAGCACCTAAAATCTTCTCAATATCATCTTTTAGATTTAGTGAAATATCAAGAGTATGGTGCTGTGTATTGTAACGATTAGCAGTCAATTTAGCTAATGGAGCTTCATTGTAAGCTCCCTCAAATGAGACAGTAAAAGTTTTTAGATTATCTCTATATTCAGATGCCATTGCCACAACCAAAGAGCTATCAATTCCACCACTTAAAAATGCTCCAACCTCTAAATCAGAACTCAATAATCGTCTCTTGATAGCTCTTTTTAATCTATCTTCTAAAGATATTTTAGCCTCTTTAATATCACCTTTAAATGGTGTTGTTTTATATAAATTTTCTATACAAAAATAGGACTCTTCTTTAATATCTAAATTTTTTAAGTTAAAAGTGAGCCAAGTTCCATTTGATAAGCGTTTTACACTCTTATATGGGGTCAAAGTCTTTGGAAAAAACCCGCAACGAAGATAGGTAAAAATCGCCTCTTCATCAATTGAGGGTTTTATACTCTTATCAACTGTATTAAGCTCACTTGCAAAAAAGAGCTTTTTATCATCTTTATAATAGAAAATGGGCTTTTTACCTGCTCTATCAACAGCCAACAGAAGAGTTTTACTTTTACGGTCAATAATTGCTAAAGCAAACATTCCATCAAGAAAATTAAACATTTTTGTTTGGTATTGACTAAAGAGATGAAGAAGTGTTTCTGTATCACTATGTGATTTAAACTTTACATTTGGAAGATATTCTTGGCGAAGCTCAATATGATTATAGATTTCCCCATTAAATACTATTACATACTCATCAAGTTCCATTGGCTGATGACCAGCAGCAATATCTTGAATAGATAGACGAGTATGAAAGAGTGCAGTATTTTCAAATTTGAATACTCCAGATTCATCTGGACCTCTATGTTTTAAGCTCTCAAAAATTGACTCTTTTTCTACTTCAAAATTTATAGCTCCAGCTATACCGCACATATCTACCTCTTCAAGCGGTATATTTTTGCCATAGGTGTCATAATAACTGGCTCAAATAGTTTTGGATTATAATTTTGCAATACGAATAGTTGAATATATGTAGAGTTATATGATTTTTTATCTAAAATCAATAATCTATGGTAATCAAACATATCTATGACAGTAAGTCCATTCTCATTATCATAGTTTCTAACTTTCTTATTCAATTTTTTTCCACTTTTATCGTAGTAACTAATAATAAAACGTTTAAGTTTTAGTTGAGTATTTCCAAGATGAGCAATACCATTTTTTAAATCTATATAGGCATTTTTACCAATCACAGCCATCTCATTTTTACGTACAAAATTTCTAATTGCATAGAAGGTTGACCTATGAGTTAATGCTCCTGTTTTCAAATCAATATCACTAAATATCTCTACTGTAGAGTATATACGCATCATTCTAAATGGAAGATAGTAGTATATATCTTGACTCTTTTTAGGAAGTTTTAAATTTGGATTTTTCAATAGTTCAAGAAAAGCTTCTGGTGTAGAAACATTATAATCTCTCATCTCTGTCTCAAAAAAGCTCTTTTGACTATTTTTCTTAAAACTTTTTTCTATATATTCCATATCAAGACGTGCCATATTAGCACTCTCAACTTGTGAATGGGTTAAAGCAAAACTAACAGGAAAATTTACCTCTCCACTATGTTTACCACCATCTATAAATGTCTTAACATCACTATAGTATCTAATTGGATAACCATAATCCCACCAGCTTAGTACGTAATCATTTCGCTTAGCAATCTTTTTTAATTTAGCAAGATTTTCAACTTCAGCTTTAGTAAAGGTAGGTGTAAATATTCTATTGTACTTAAATACATCATGGTGAAGGTTTGGATATAAAACAATACTAAGAAGAGCTAGTGCAATTCCCCAAGATGCCCTTTGTCCCTTCCAACGTTCTCCTGCTAATACTCCTGCTAATCGTTGTGCAAACCAAAATATTAAGTAGCCAAGTCCTAGTGCCATAGGAGGAATAGCATAAACTGTAAAACGCAATCCTGCCTTCATAGCAATAAAACCTAATCCTAGCATAGGAAGAGCCAACCAAAAAGATGGGTAGCGTAAGGCAAAAAGTATATAACCTAGCAAAGATAGGATAAAAATTATCGAATCTCCACTAATACGATTTGCAAAGACATCAAAAGGGATACGTCCAGCCTCTTGAACTGTCTTACTTACAGCAAAAAAGTGTAATTGAAGTTTACTATCTCCACCAGATGTAGAATCTCTAAAGAGATACCCTTTTAGTTGCAACCATATTGGGTCTAATCCTCCTAGTGCTATATATGCTATGGAGACAACTATAATTAATCCTACAAGTAGATGAGAAGTTTTTACCTTAGTAGGATTAAAATGTAGCAAAAGGAGTACAAAAATTAATAGTGAAATATCAACTATATCTCCTAAAGGTAAAATTGATATAAGCATAAATAGAAATAGTTTATATAGATAGATATTTTTTCTATCAAAAATGAGTGTATATAGTAGAACAATTGCACTAAAGGCACTATTTAGTGATGTAGCCTCAGGATACCACCAGTGATAAAGAACCATAAAAAGCGGTGCTAAAAGTAAATATCTATCCTCTTGAGTCAAAAGAGCCTTTATTATCCCATATAAAACAAAAGTTGGTAAAACTATTGTTAGCATATCAGTATCATAATAACCAGCCATTGTACGGTGGTAGTAACTCCAAGCAACACTTGCAAACATAGCTGATACAAAACCAACATTATCTAGCTTAAAAGCCCTTCCTATAAGCATTACAGGTACTACTAATAAAGAGCCAAATACCGCTGGCATCCAAAGTATAACTGTCTCAAATGAGAAAGGAAGCATCTTAACTAACCAAGCAGTTAGGATAGATATTGGAGCTGTTACAGGAGAGAGGTCATTGGCTTGATGATGACCAGCTAAAATATCTCTAGCTCCCTCTGCCCAGTAGTAACCATCAGGAGTATTAATCATTACTTGATTATTCCAAATAAACTCTGCTTGTCCTCCCATTAAATGTATCCAAGTGTAGCGAACACCTAAAGCAAATAGATAAGCAATTAACATCAATAGAAGAAATCTTTTAGTAGTAAAACTCTCCTCCTGAACCTTAAAAAACTCTGTATCAAACTTTTTCATATATATCCTAACTATCCTCTAAAATTTTTATCCACTCTTTTACAATTTTATCTTTTCTAAAACGCTGATTAGAGCATATAGCACTTTTAGAAAGCTCTTTACGTAAATTGTCGTCATTATACACTTTTTCCATTGCTAAACTCATCATATCTATATCATTAACTGGAACTAAAATACCAAATTTAGCCACTTTAATATCTTCTATTTGCTCATTATAGGAGGTATCAAAATTTAAAATCTCTCTTGGCCCACTTAGGCAATCAGTAGATATGATAGGAGTATTACAAGCTAATGCCTCTATTAATACATTTGGAAATCCTTCGTGATTAGAGCCAAAAATAAAACAGTCTGAATTAGCAATCCAACTAAAGGGATTTTTTTGACGACCTACTAGTTTTACCTCTCCTTTTAAATCAAGACTATCTACTAACTCTTCTAAATTTGACCTTAACTCACCATCACCAATAATAATAAGCTCTACATCGCGTCTATTCATTTTAGCTAATGCTTTGATTAATAGAGTATGGTTTTTACCCTCATCTAAACGCCCTATGGTTACATAGGTAAAAGCTCTTTTTCTCCAATTTTTAAGAGGTTCTTTTGATTTAGAGGCAATATATTCAAAATCAAAAGGGTTGTAGATTACTCTAATCTTGTCTTTAGGTATCTTAAAATTACTAATAAGGTCTGCTCTATTTCCAAAGGAGTTAGCAATAATAGCATCAGCTTTAGGATATAGATATGAGATAAGCCAACGATTAAGTTTAGAAGAGAGGGCTTTATATCCATATTGAAGTGATGGCATAGAGCGTTCACTTATAATAGTTTTTGCTCTATTTCCAAAAATTTTAGCCAATATATTAATATAGTTTGGACGGCTCATAAGACTTAAAGAGATTTCAATACCATTTTTATAACAAAAATTATGATATTTCCAAGCTAAAATTGGGAGTTTTAAGAGTTTTTTAATACCTGATTCATCTGCTTTAGACTTTTCTAAGTAAAAAATATTCACCTCTTTAGGAATATTATAAAATA
>WGFZ01000011.1 GCA_015491955.1 Nitratifractor sp.
ATGGACAACTATATCTTGGTCAATGGCAATCGATATTTTTCTGTGAATTTGATGGTCCAAGAGATGATAGAGAGTATATTATTCAAGTAATTAATAGCTAATAGAAAAACTTATACTCTCACAATCTCTTAAGTACCGACTAAAGAGTCTTGATGAGATAGTAGGATAATAGAATTTATTTATTAGATATAAATGTACCATTTCATAAAACAGAGTTATATACCCAATAGTTATTAATTTTATAGTGCTAGGGAGATTAGTTATGAAAAGAGACTAAAAGAGTGGCACAAACGTCTCACTAAAGATAACTCATCTAAGGAGTTAGCTCTAAATCTAAAAGTGTTTTAAACGTGATATAGCCTCTTCAGAACTTATCTTTCCAGTTAAATACTTATCTTCAACATCTTCTATCTTATTTAATAGAGCCTTACGAAAAGGAGATGGTAATAATCTATTGTGTACATAATCTTTCATTAAGTTAAATTTTGGAAAATAATTTAACATATTTTTACGAATATCACTTGCTCTCCATACTGCCTTCGCCGCATTCATAGGAGCATTAGAAAAATCTAATGTTGGATCTCCTAATGCATCTTTAACTACATATTCTGTTTTAAGTTTTTCAGAATCCAAACCCTCATCATACTCAGTTCCACTTCCTATACTATCATCTCTTACTTTTGTAGATTTTGCAAAATTCATAATCAAATAGGAGAATATTACACCAATACCAAGAAAAACTAGTATCTCTTTTTTCATCTCTTTCCCCTTTCTTTAATTAGCTTTTTATTAAATAGACCTATTCATATATATTATCATATTTTACTATCTATTGTAATAACAGTATGAACATTTCCTCTAGGATTAAAGTCTGCTACTAATTTCATATCTTTGGGTTCTAACTTACGATAAAGAGTATCATATATCTCATTTGCTGCATTTTCATGGGATATATAACGATTAGCAAAGCTATTTATATATAGCTTAAGAGCCTTTAATTCAATTACTCTTCTATCTGGAGTATAGCTTAGATGTATTGTTGCAAAATCGGGATATCCAGACCTTGGGCATCTACACATAAACTCAGGTAACTCTATATCTATTTGATAATCTTTCTTATGCTCATTTGGCCAGAAATTCTCATCTTTTTCAATATCAAACTCTAAAATCTCTTTTTCACCATAACGCATTAATTAGCCTTTCTAATTGGATTATGATAACGTAGGAACTCATCTTCTTTCATAACTCGTCCTGCAATATAACCTTGAATATAATCAACACCGATACTCTTAAATATCTCTACCTTATCTGATGTATCAACCCACTTTGCAACTGTTTGCATATTCATCTCCTTTGCCATTGTTACAAAAGATTGAACAATGGAGTACCCTTTTGTAGTCTCAATATCTTTAGTATAATCCCTATCAAATTGAATCATATCAAAAGCAAAGGTTCTTAAATAATCCATTGAAGCATTACTAGCACCAAAATTATCAAGACATAGACGAATACCCTTTTGTTTAATCTCTTTTAATCTATCTAAATATATATCTAAACTCCTATATTTACGTCTTTCATACAATTCAATAATAAGACGATTTGGGGAGATATTAGAATCATCAAGTTTTTTAAAACAGGCATTTAAAAAGCTATCCTTACGCAAGGAGTAAGGGGATAGATTAAAACTAAAGGAGATATTATCATCAACCAAAGATGCTACCTCTACAATTTTTGAAAAAATAAGCAAGTCATACTCTTCACCCAAGTTATGTCTATTAATAACTGGTAAAAACTCTTTTGGAGATATAATTTCATTGTCACTTTGCATTCTTACTCCAATTTCATAGAGTGATTTTCTACCTGTTGCTAAATTTAAAAGAGGTCTAAAACTAAGAGAGACTCCATTAGAGTGTAGAGTTTCTATAATCATCTTCTCTCTTTGAGAGATACCTTTTGCATCAACAATATTTAAGGCGTTATCTGTAGATGTTGTAGAAGCTTTTCTAATAACTAAGTCTCTAAGCTGTTCTAGACTCTTTTCAAGATCATCAATATTATAGTGAATGAGAGCATAATTAAGTTCAACCTCTACACCATCAACATCTTTATGCTTTTTTATAAAATTGCTAAGAGCATCATCTATACTTTCAGAGTCTGCATCTAAAGCTATAAGAATCTCAGCACCCATTTTACGCCCTATCAAAGCTCCTTTATCTAACTTATATAATACATCTTCATTTAGATAATTAATAAGTGAACGAAGAAGTTGGTCTGTCTTAGCAACACCAAAATTTTCATTAATTTCAGAGAGATTATCTATTTGTATTACAGCAAGATATTTAGGCTTTTTCTTATAAACTCTTCTAATAAAAGCATCATAATGAAAGCCTCCAGTTACTCTATCTAATAGTGTCTCTTTTCGGCTCAACTCAAGTGCAAAGAAGATAAAATAGACAATTACAAAAGTTGTTGCACTCATTAATACAATATTTTGAAAATTAAAATCGATAGGTTTTTCCCTAAAAAAGACACCATATGCAAGAGCTGATACAAAAAGTAATGTAGGGATAGCAATACGTAGTGCCATCTTAAATTGACGGCTACGCTCTTCACGAATAGACTGTAACATCATACATCCAAATGTTTTACATCTTTAGCGTGGGTCTCAATGTAGTTTCTACGAGGCTCTACCTCATCTCCCATAAATAGTGTAAATGTATTATCTGCCTCTTGAATATCATCAATATTTATCTGTAAAAGGCTTCTATTTTCTGGGTCCATTGTTGTCTCCCAAAGTTGTTCTGGATTCATCTCACCTAGACCTTTATATCTTTGGATATACGCACCTCTTCTAGCTGTAGCTAAAACCTCTTCTAAGAGTGCTAAGAGGTCTCTATCTTTAAACTCCTCAGTTATACGCTCTTTAATTTTTCCAAAAATATATAGTGCTTCATTATAGTGAGGGTTAGTAAATAGATTATCATCAACTACAAGCTCCTCCAAACCCTCGTTTGTCTGAACATAGTAGTGAATCTTCTCATCACTAATAGAGCTATTTAAAATATTGTATCCCAAAGTGGAGATATACTCTTCTAAGCTTTTAGCTAAAGTAGTGTTATCTTTTCCAAAAACATTAGAATGCTCAATCATATAACGTAACACTTCAGAGAGTGAGAATCGTTTATCTAACTCTTTTAGTGTCATTTGATAGTATGCTACAAGTTTAAAAAGCTCTACTAAATCTCTTTTACCCATTGATTTAGATTCAATACTATCTATTCCATTTTCAATAAGAAAATCATTAAGAGCCTTATCATCTTTTAGATATGTCTCATTTTTACCTTTTTTATAACGATATAGAGGTGGCTGAGCAAGATATAGATAGCCACTTTCAATAATAGGACGTAAGAAACGGAAAAAGAAGGTCATAAGAAGGGTCTGAATATGGCTTCCATCAACATCGGCATCAGTCATAATTATAATCTTGTGATAGCGAAGTTTAGAGTTATCAAACTCATCTCCTATTCCGCACCCAAGAGCAGTAATCATATTTTTAATCTCTTCAGACTTTAATACTTTTTCTAAACGAGCCTTCTCAACATTTAGAATCTTTCCCTTGAGAGGAAGAATAGCTTGAAATACCCTATCTCTCCCTTGCTTAGCTGAGCCACCTGCTGAATCTCCCTCTACAAGGTAGAGTTCACTTATTATAGGGTCTTTACTTTGACAATCTGCCAATTTACCAGGAAGTGTTCCAACACTCATTGAGTCTTTTCTCTTTACAAGATCCTTTGCCCTTTTAGCTGCCTCTCGCCCTTTTGCGGCTAAAAGAACGTGATTCATAATGGCTTTTGCCTCAATAGGGTTCTCTTCTAGGTATTTATTGACTCTCTCATAAGTAAATTTTTGAATTAATGGTCTAACATAACTACTGCCTAGTTTACCCTTAGTCTGCCCCTCAAATTGAGGCTCTGGTACTCTAACAGATACAATAGCCACCAAGCCCTCTTTTGTATCATCTCCACTAATTTTAGTATTACGCTCTTTTGTATTAGCATTTTTTGATATATAGTTTGATATTGCCCTTGTTAAACCTGCTCTAAAACCAGCTTCGTGAGTACCACCATCGGCTGTTTTAATATTATTTACAAAGCTAATCAATTTATCACTATCAGCATTTTGATACATAAATGAAATATCCATCTCAATATCATCTGCCTTCCCCTCAAAGAGTTGAGCCTTAGATAGTGCCTCTTTGGAGTGCATATCCTCAACAAACTCTCTAATACCACCCTCAAAGTGGTAACTCTCTTTGAGTCCACTTCTCTCATCTTTAAAATCTATACTAATACGAGGATTTAAATAGGCTAACTCTTTGAAACGGCGAGATAAAATATTGTCTTTAAACTCAACAGTCTCAGTAAATATCGAGCTATCTGGCCAAAACTCAACTTTAGTTCCCTTTTTACGTGTAGTGCCTGTAATCTCTAAAGGGGTAGAAGGAATTCCCTTCTCAAACCACTGCTCATAGATTTGACCATCACGAAATATCGTTAAATGAAGTTTACTTGAAAGAGCATTAACTACAGATACCCCAACCCCGTGTAACCCTCCAGAGACTTTATATGTATCTTTATCAAACTTTCCACCAGCGTGTAAAACTGTTAAGACAACTGTAGCAGCTGGAATCTTTTCTGTTGGATGTTCAGCAACAGGAATTCCACGTCCATTATCTTCAATAATAGCAGAGCCATTATTGGTAACAGATATTTTAATCTTATCACAATATCCCGCCATCGCCTCATCAATAGAGTTATCAACTACCTCATAAATTAAGTGATGAAGTCCCTTGAGCGAAGTATCTCCAATATACATTCCAGGGCGTTTTCGTACTGCTTCTAATCCTTTAAGGACTTTGATATTACCAGCACCATAATTTGACATTACTACTCTCCATTCTCTTACATTAATTATTAATTACTTAGATTATATCGAAAAAGCTAGGAGAGAGTATTGTATAGGGGTCTATCTTATTTTAGATAAAACTCCTGCTCCACTCATAGGAGTACTACGCTCTTTGGCATATATTCGTTTACCCTCAATTACATCATATTTCCAAATAGGAGCATTTGCCTTAAAATCCTCTACAAAATCATCAATAAGCTCTAA
>WGFZ01000012.1 GCA_015491955.1 Nitratifractor sp.
CCTAGAGCCAAAGGATTCTCCTATTATTACTCAAAATAGGGTTGGTTCTCATAAAATTCAAGGTATTGGAGCTGGATTTATTCCAGATAATCTTGATATTAGTTTAATAGATGAGGTATTAACAATATCAAATGAAGAGGCATTTGAGTTTTCGAGAGAGGCATCAAAAAGAGCTGGGTTACTTGTTGGAATATCTTCAGGAGCAAATATAGCAGGAGCTTATCATTTGGCAAATAGGAGTGAAAATAGAGGTAAAACTATTGTTACACTTTTACCAGATACAGCAGAGAGGTATCTATCAACTGAGCTATTTAACTAAATAGTTTATCTTCTTTTGCTTCTATCCTTTTTTGATGATTTAGAAAACTTAATAAGCTCATCAGTTGTTTTAACATAATCTGGAATATTCTCAAATGATTTTAGTAAAATCTTAGAGGTGGCAAGAGCATCGTGATATGCTCTATGATGCGATAGTAATCCTAGATTTAGAGTCTCATTTAAATACGCCAATCCATAACGCTCACTCTTAAAAGTTCTATGAGCTAAATCTATTGTACATAGTGTAGGATTTCCAATTTGACCTAAACCAAACCTTTGAAAAGAGGCATTTAAGAATGTATAATCAAAGTTTGCATTGTGTGCAACAAATACCGCTTCACCCATAAAGCTACGTAGGGTATTTAGAGCCTCTTGACGGGATGGGGCATCTTTTAAATCACTAGGTTCTATACCTGTGAGTTTAATAATATGCTCTGGTAAATAGGCACAAGAGACAAAACTCTCTAAAGTATCTATAACTTTTCCCTCTCTCATCTTGATAGCTCCAATCTCAATTACTTGAGAGCGACCTGGTTTTGAGCCATTTGTCTCTATATCTATAATGCAGTACTCTTGTTCTTGCCAAGGGGTAAACATACTCTTTAGACGATAACCACTTATTGTCTCTTCAATAGGATACCCTGAAGCTTGAAGTAGTAAAAATATAGTTTCACTATCTTCTATTAATGAGGCATATTTACGAGATATTTTTTCAAAGCTTCTATATGAAATCTCTCCACCATTTTTACGAAAAGTTTGGGTTAGTGTTTCAAATAGTTTTAGCATTACGAATAAATTCCTCAACTTTTATGGGGTCTTTTACCCCCTTTTTGGATTCTGTACCACTACTAACATCACAAGCATAAAATCCATATCCTTGTAGTTGTCTTATATTATTAGGTGTTAGACCTCCAGCAATGATAATTTTAGAGTTGTCTCTATCCTTAAACCACTCAAGATTTAAACGTTTTCCACTTCCTCCAAAACTCTCACAGTAAGCATCAACAAGGCGGTAGTGATTATTAAAATGCTCTAAATCTTTTGCCTCTTTTGCTCTAATAACAGGAAGAGTTGGAAAATCTATCTTTTTCAAAAACTCCTCATCAATATCAAAATGGATTTGAGCTAGAGTTATTTGGCTATCTTTAGAAATTCTATTAATCTTTTCTGGAGTCTCTTCTACAAAAAGCCCAACTTTCTCTATAAAAGGAGGAAGCTTTTTTATTATCTCTTTTGCTTTTTTAGGTGAGATATAGCGAGGTGATTTAGGATAAAAGACAAATCCCAAAGCATCAGCACCAGCTCTAATAGATAGCATTGCATCATTATAATTTGTAATACCACATATTTTTACACGCAAAGGTTTACCTCTTAGTTATTTTAATGAAGCAATAGCCTCTTTATACCCTTTTGGGTGCTTAAATATATAGCTTCCAGCTACCACAATATCAACTCCAGCATCTCTTAACTCTTCTATATTACTATCACTCACCCCACCATCAACTTCAATAAGACAATTTGGATTGTACTTTTCAATCATATCTTTAAGACGCTTTGCTTTATCAAGTACATTTGGAATAAACTTTTGTCCACCAAAACCAGGGTTTACACTCATCAAAAGTACCATATCTAAATCTTCAAGCAGATACTGTGTAACTTCAGGAAGGGTATGAGGGTTTAACACAAGAGCAGGGCGGATTCCTAAAGAGCGGATTTTATTTATCATTCTATTGGGGTGGCGTTCACTCTCAAAATGAAAAGAGATAAACTCAGGCTTTAATGGGGCAAACATATCTACAAAAAAGTTATTATCTTCTACCATCAAATGAATATCAAGAGGTTTTGAAGCACTTCTTGCTACCCCCTCTACAACGACAGGTCCTATTGTCATATTCGGAACAAAATGACCGTCCATTACATCAACATGAACCAAATCA
>WGFZ01000013.1 GCA_015491955.1 Nitratifractor sp.
AGTACAATAGTACGAACATCACCGTGTGTAGGAGTTTTTGCTTGAAGTACATCACCTTGTTGTACACGAGTAGGAAGACCAGTAGATGGACCTCCACGCATAACATTAACAATAACCAAAGGAACTTCTGCAATCTGTGCTAAACCAATATTTTCAGCCTTAAGACTAATTCCAGGTCCTGAAGTTGCTGTCATTGAACGGACACCACTCATAGATGCACCAATAGCAGAACATACACCCGCAATCTCATCTTCCATCTGCATACAAGCACCACCAACTTTAGGAAGAAGGTCTGAGATTGTGTGCATTACTTCACTTGAAGGGGTAATAGGATATCCCCCGAAAAATTTACATCCAGCATCAACGGCTGCTCTTGCAGCTAAATCGTTTCCGCTTGAAATTACTTCTCGTTTACTCATCGATTCTCCTTTTTAGGCACCAAGCACCATATAGTTATTTTCTGCGATTTTCTTCGCACGCTCTTTGGCTTGATCGCTTAACTTAGCAAATTTATACTCTTTTTTATCAGCAACATAGATAGCAAAATCAGGACAACTAAGCTCACATTCATTACACCCTATACAAGCTTCAGGTGCAACAATTGTAATCATCGCTCCTAAAACAGACTGAGAATCAGGACGCATAGCTAAAACACCAGCAGGACAGACTGAGACACAAATATCACAGGCTTTACAATGATTCTCATCAGTCCATACTGGGGTATTTTCAGGTGCTTTCATCAAAGACATTTTCTTTCCCCTTTTTAAAGTTTTACAGTGATGTAAGACTCACTATGGGGTTAGAATAACTAAGTTTGAGTAATGGGTATATTAATGAAGATTATTTAAAACTAAAGCTCAAAAGGCTGTTACTTAATGAAGCATTATTTAGAAGCTTTTTTAGAGATATTATCTCGTAAAATAGATAAAAAATCTGACTTTGTCCAACTTCCTGGGTAACTACTTAGCAATCTACCATCAGATGAGATAAAAAAGAAACTAGGAGTTATATGCTTATATACTTTAGCAAGTTGTTTTGGAAGTTTAGTACGCTCTATATCAACTTCTACAAATATAAAATTTCTTTGAATTGTATTCATAATATCACTACTACTAAATACATCTCTATCCATCTTTTTACAATAGTGGCAATATGCAGAACTAGCCTCAATAATAATAATTTTACCACTTTTACTAGCTTCATCTTGAAGCTTTTTCATATCCAAAAATCCACTAATATGACGCTTTAAAGAGCTTTTTTTACTCTTATGATGGCTACTATATCCCATAATATATTGAGCAAGACTACTTATAGATGAATCATCTAAATTCATAATAGGAGGCTTTGATTCAAAGTAGTGATTTATATTTTTGTTAAATAGAGTATCTAAAGAGTTAGGGTGTCGTAAGCAATCTTTTAGATACTCTTCAATCTCTACTTGACGCATCTCATTATCTTTTTCACTACCAATTTTTTTAGGACTCTTCATTATTGCATAAACCAACATATTGATTGTTGGAGCTTTCAGGTGTAAAAGTTGATTATTTTTTTGAAAAAAGTTATCTTTTAGACGTTTAATAGGAATATATCCACTATGGCAAGATGAGCATTTTTCTTTAAAAATCTCTTCACCTTTTTTATAATTTGCAAAAAGAGATGTTGCTAAAATAATAGATGATAATACGAAGCAGGATTTAAAATTCATTTAAAAATCTTTTACTATTTGAAAATAGAGGAAATATATCCAAAAGATTCAGCAAAGCTGAATAACTTTAGGATTACTTACAGTTATAAGCGATACCCGGATTTCCTTTTACGTGAACTAAATCTGGAGTATCAACTTTGAGCTGTTTAATATGTTTGTGAGCTTTAAGATATGTCTCAACAGTCTCCCAAACTGGCTCATCTGGTGCTTTTGAATTAACTGTAGCCCAACCAGCAACTTTATACTTTTTGTTTGCTTCTACTGGCTTACCATTAGTTAGTGTAATATTACTACATCTATTACCTGCTTTTTCTAATGGGTCAAAGCGATAGGCAATTCCTCCCGTTCTTACCATATCCCCACCTTGTTGATAGAATGGGTCTGGGTTAAATAGGTTATCAGCAACATCTTCAAGAATCATCTTAATTGTTTTACCATCCATCTCTTTTACATAGGTCTCTGGATATGTCATAGCTGTCTCTGTTGCCAAATCATCAAATGTAATATCTTGACCAGGAATTACACTTGTACCCCATCTAAATCCTGGAGAGAATGATACATCAGCACCTTTTACCTCACGTAAAGCATCACAAATAATCTGATCCCAGCTACCATTAAAGTTTCCACGTCTAAATAGTGTAACCTCTGTAGTTGCAATTACACGATTTAAATCTTTTAAGAATGGCTTACGTACCTCTTGAATATATTTATCCATAATAGGGTCAGCTGGAACTAAATCTGAAAAGATAGGTAATAGTGTAAATTTAAAGTCTTTAATCTTTCCATTTTGAATATCAAGGTCAAGAACATTTAAGAATTTACCATTAGAACCTGCATTACAAACATAAGTTACTCCGCCCTTATTTTTAACAGGATAAGCCTCTGGTACACCATCGTGAGTATGTCCGCCCATAATAAAATCAATACCACTAACAACTTGTGCCATCTTCTTATCAACATCATAACCATTATGTGAAAGAACGATAACAGCATCTGGCTTCTCTTTTTTACGAACTAAATCTACAAACTCTTGCATACTATCAGCATCAATTCCAAATGTTAAATCAGGAATAAAACGTTTAGGGTTTGCAATTGTTGTATATGGGAATGCTTGACCAATAAATGCAACTCTAGCATTACCCATCTTCTTAATTGTATAAGGTTTAAATGCTAAACCACTATCCTCATCATAAGGCTTATATGTCTCCTCCATAATTGCATCTTCTTTAACTTTAACGTTTTGTGCAATAAACTCAGCCTTTAACTCTTTGATATTCTCAAGAATCTCTTTTTCTGTATATGTAAACTCCCAGTGTCCAACCATAACATCAACACCCAATAGGTTTTGAGCACCTACCATATCTTTACCACGAGTTTGAAGAGATGTCCAGCTCCCTTGCCATGTATCACCACCATCTAATAAAACAGTCTTATCTTTACCATAACTTGAACGTAAGAAATCAACAACTGTCTTAAGATGTGCATATCCACCAACACGTCCCATTTTCTTAGCATACTCACTAAATTTAAGACAAGTCATAGCATACTCAAGACGCTTATCACCCTCAATTCCATAATATTTTAAGAAGTGTTCTCCGACGATATGAGGAGGTTTACCAAAATTCTCTCCAACACCAAGGTTTACACTAGGTTCACGGAAATATACAGGAACTAACTGTGCGTGTGGGTCTGTCATATGTAAGATACGGGTATTACCAAATGGCTTAAGCTTATAGTAGTTTTTTAAATCATTTTTAACAGGAACCATTCTTGTATGGGAGTTGGCAAAAAGAGGTGCTGAACCCAATACTGCCATCATATAAACAAATTCTCGTCTATTCATTTCTTTCCTTTTTACTTAATTTACTTAATAGTGAAATGGACTAAACCCATTAATAGAGTGGGTATAGCCCAGCCCACAAGGCTAGGTTTTGCTTGTAAAATAGATACAAAGGCTACTTTAAACCATCTCCTGGAATAGCAAGATGATAATCTTTTTGTGCCTCTTTTACTTGTTGCAAAGAACGAACGGCAAAAGTACAAGCTCTCCAAGTAGCATAATCTGTCTTGAAGGTCTTTTTCTTTACTTTACCTTTTTTCTTATAGCTTAAAGTTACCTCAGGTTTTTTAGCTTTAATCGCCTTTTCAAGTCCTTTGATATAGACACTATTTCTAATGCCTAATCTCTTAAACTCAACACCAAGCTTAATAGCTTCAGGATTATACTTTTTAGCAACAGCTAAAACTTTTTCTAATCCATTAGTTTTGACATCACAAACTTTTTTTACATCAAGTTTTGATGCCTCTTTAACTATAGGAGTTACCTCTTCTGCATTAGCTAAAACCAAAAGAGCAGTACCCAGACCCAAAACTGTTACGAGTCGGTTAATTTTTCTCATTCTGCCCTCCTTATTTTCGGATATCTGGCCCATCTACAGGCAATCCATTAGACATATATGCCATAAAATATAGCATCTCACTCATCCACTGACTTCCAGGCTTATGAGGATTCTCACCCTGATTCTTTTCACACCCTTTAATACGACGCTCAAGAGTACCAAGTCCTTGCCATTTTAAACGATAAACAGGGAAATGTGTTGTATGTCCAAGTAAAGGAGATAAAACCTCTCTACGTACACGGTTTCCTGCACCTTGTACGTGGCAAGTAGCACAAGATAACTTTAAATAACCTCTTTGAGAATAGTAAATCTTTTTACCACGTTCATAAGCCTCAGCCGCCTCTTTAGAAGGGATAGTAATATGAACTTTTTTACCAGCCTCTTTGGTTTTACTAGCAAAATAAGCCTCTAAATCTGCTATTTTACCCTTAGTCATTTTCCAAGGCTTTTGACCATTTGCCTTAAGACAATTATCAATAGCTACACTAATAGTAACAACTTTCCCTTTTTTCTGGTCAAACTTAGGGTATTCTCCAGCAATAGTGGGGTCAGGAAAACACTGCTTAATACCTTTTGTTTTATTATAAAGCTCTTCCCCTGCATCTACATTATCTTCATAAGGAGGCATCTCATTAATTTCATCATATTGAGAACGACCCTCTTTATTGTAAGCATAAGAACCCAAACGAAAATCTTCTACCTTTTTTACTGGCATAAGATTCTCAAAATCTTTACTATTTGCATAAGGGAAAAGTGTTTTATTTTTAGCTGGATTGGAAAACTTCTTCATAAAATAGCTTACCAATGCCTTACGATCTTTCTCTGCTTGGGTATTAAAAGACCCTGCATTTATCATCGTTGTACCAATAACTAATACAACTGATGTCTTGATAATATTTCCAATCATCTCTTCTCCTTTTGAGAACGATAGACTCAAATAGAGTCCCTACTTGATCTTTGCTTTACCTGTTTTAGTTTTACCTTTAAGATCAACCCAAGTAATCTCTACCTCTTCACCTTTTTTACCACCTTTAAAGTAGAACTTCATATATGGATTTTTAGATAAGAATTGGCTAGTAGATACTTCATAAACTACTGCTCCCTCATTTTTGGCAGTAACATATACAATAAAGTTAGCCTCTTTTTTCTTCTTTTTTGCCTCACGATAACTTAGCATTGGGTGCTTCATCATCACTTTAACTTCTGTCTTATCACCTTTTGATTTTGCTTTGATTCTCATTTTTTATATTCCTTTCAATACTTTTATTATTTACTCATATAAACACTAACTAAGTCTTAAGTAGAGAGGATCAACCTCCACAACCACCTACTGTTACTTTAACTTTCTTTTCAGCTTTATAGAGTTTACCATCAATCTCTGCTACTACTACAACATGACCTGTTTGTTGCATCTTAATTCTTACAGAGTAATTAGGGATTCCACGTGCTGGAACATCAAAGATAGCTACTAGACTTTCAGGGTCAGCACTTTGAAATAGTGCAATCTTTTTAGCACCATCTGCTTCAAAAGTTAAAGGAACAACAGCACCATTTTCAGCAATATCAGGAGCTTTAAGTTTTACTTTGCCATCTTCTGTTTTATCACTACCAAATACTGCTTTAATAGCACCATTTACACCTGCCATATCCTCACCCTTAGACTTCTCATCGTTTTTAACTTTCCAAGCCTTAGGGAGTTTTTTGCGATAGTTCTCCGCACTTAACATTGATGGGGCTGCAACTACTGTTGCGAAGATTCCAGCTCCGAGTCCGAGAAATTTTCTTCTTTGCATTATTATTCCTTTCTATTTTAAGTTTATTTTATAGTTTTAAGATAAGCAACTACTGCTTTTATCTGATGGTCATCAAGAACTCCATTGAGTCCAAATGGAGGCATAGCAGATGTTGGATTTGTTGTATATGGATTATATACTTTATCATACAAAGCCTGTTTTGGCCATGCAGAGAGTCCCTGAAGTTTAGGTCCTAAGTTACCAGGGTTATTGATATTCTTTCCATTTACGGCATGACAAGCAAGGCAATTACCAATCTTTTTTGTATTGAAGATTTTTTCACCCTCTTTAACTAGATTGGCATCACCGGCTATGGCATTGGCACCAAAGATACCAATACCTACCGTTATGGCTAGAAACAGCTTAATCTTTGGCATGCTCTACTCCTTATTTACTTTTATTGACCATGTAATCCACAATTGCTTTAACTTGGTCATCTTTTAGGTTCATATTACCACCTTTTGGAGGCATACCATTAAATCCTTTAATAGCATGTTCATAAAGAGTCTTTGTTCCTTCTTTAATCCTAGAAGCCCAAGCACCTTTATCTCCTACAACAGGAGCACCAGCTGCTCCACTAGCATGACAACCAGCACAACTACTTTTGTAAGCTGATGCTGCAGCCCCATTACTAGCACCACCTTTAGGAGCTGGAAGAGGCACTTCAGCAGAAGCAAATCCTTCACCATTTAAGATAGGCTTAGCACAGTTATAACGAGGAACTTTAACAGCAGGTTTGATACTACTTGTTGCATCGATAGCAATATGCATAACCTTCATCTTCTTCATATCGACGCAATCTTTCATACATCTTTTACCTTTTGAGTAGGGGTGTCGTAAATCATTATACTCAAAGCCCTTCTCATTTGGTAGATGTACTTTTTTCAAAAAGTTAGCATCAATTACTGTATCATCTTCTATATCTTTACCATCAACTTTAATCTCATTAAGCTGTAGTAAGTAACCGATAATTCCATACACTTGGTCATTTGTTAGCTTCTTAGGTGTTGGTAGAGGCATTGCCATCTTTATATACCAAAAAAATGGTGCTATATATGGAGCATAACTTCCAAGAGTCTTCTCTGGGCCATCCTCTCCACCTGTTCTCGCTTGATTTTTCAATGTTCCTTTACCACCTACAAGTACAGGATTCTTTCCAGCACCCTCACCAAAATCACCATGACACATTGCACAGTTATTAGAGAATACTTCAGCTCCTTGCTCTACGGTCATTTTACCAGGAGGGAGACCTTTACCATCTGGTCTAACATCTACATTCCAACCTGCTATCTCTTTAGCTGTTGCATCTTTACCAAGCTTTAATTGACCCTTTTTAAGATGAACTTTTGCAGTTTTTCTAACTACTGAACCATCAATATTGATAGATTTTCCATCTTTTTTTACTATACCATGATATGGATAGTGTGCGGGATCTGCTGGAGTATAATTAGCTTTCTTATGTGCTGTTTCACCTGCACAAACAGCAGAGGCACTCAATGCCAATGCTCCTAAAGTCAATGTCAAGTTACGCACGACGAATTTGGACATTGTTCACCTCCCCATTTGCTTTTACTTCCCACATCTGTATTGCATTCCTATGATAGACAAACTCTGTCCCTTTGGCATCAAGAATCTCTTGCTCTGTTGGTTGAGTATAGCCTGTCTCATCAGTCGAACGACTTCCAATTAAAAGAGGTTTACCGTCCCACTTGAAGTAGAACTCAAATCTAGTAACCATCTTAGGTAATACTTCACTAGTAATAGTTGCTTTATGCCAAGTTTTACCACCATCGAGTGTTACATCTACATGAGATATTTTGCCACGCCCACTCCAAGCAATTCCTGAGATTTTAGTAGGACCAGCTTTTTTACCTTCCCAGCCTCTCTCAGGACAAGGAGAAGTAATCACAGAATCTGAATCAAAAACCCAGTTGAACATCTTAGCGTGTCCATCTGGTAGAAGCTCAGTATATTTAGTAGTCTCTTCACGTACCCACCAAGCTCTATCATCAAATTTCAATCGACGAAGCCACTTAGTTTGAGTAACCCCTTCCCAACCAGGAAGAAGAAGACGTACAGGATAACCATTTTCAGGACGTAATGCCTCACCATTCATAGCATATACAAGCATTGCATCATCAAGAACTTTCTCAATAGGAACAGAGCGTCCAACACTAGCAGGATCACCCCCTTCAGAGAACATCCATTTTGCTCCCTTTTTAAGACCAATATCCTCAAGAATTGTCTTAAGAAGTACCCCTGTATATTCAGAAGCTGATAACATTCCGTGAGTAATTTGTAATGAATTTAACCCTGGACCTCTTGCTTCCATTGCACTATTTGCAGGACAAGAGAAGAAGTGCTTTCTAGTAACACTTGGATAACTTTTAATATCATCAAGAGTTAAAATAACTGGACGCTCTACCATTCCATGAATCATCAAACGCCACTCTTTAGGATTAATATCAACTACCCCACCATGACAGCGAACAAAGTGTAATCCATTAGGAACAATACACCCCTCTAAATCTTGCCAAGGTGTAAAACTTACAGAAGCTTTTTGGTCAGCTGTTAGCCAAGGAACAATACGTCTAACAACATTTGATTCATACTTAGAAGGTAGTCCATAAGGATAAGTATTGACATCTCGACCCCAAGCTTTTCCCCATTTTTGAATGTGTGGAGGAAGATTTTGAGGATCTACTTTGCACTCTTCGGCACTCAATTTAGTTATACTTCCAGCCCCCATTAAAGCAGCAGCTCCTACTGAAAATGAAACACCACGTTTCAGAAAGTCTCTACGCTCATTTTTAGGAACGCTCTCTAGCTGCTTTGCAACCTCTTGGATCATCTCCGCAGTGCTAGGAGAGTGGACCATCTGGTCCTTATCTTTCATCATAAAGCATTCTCCTTTCGCATAAATTCATTATTATTGACTTTAGTCATTTTGATTATAGCGTAGTATAAATTAATTTAATATATCGAAAATTACTTTTATCAATATAACTTCTTAATGTTACCTATTGAAACAAAAAATAAGAATTAATAATTATAAATATAAATATTTAATACAATCAATATAATTGATATATTAGTATTAAAATAACTATTTTTTATATCTAAGAGAATTGTACTGGCAAAGCCAGTATGAAAAAGAAGAGAGAGACTCTATTTACTCAAAACCTCTTTGACTGCCTTACCAATATCAGCAGGTGATACAACTACTTTAACTCCTGCCTTTTCAAGAGCTTCCATCTTCTCTGAAGCAGTTCCACTTCCACCACTAATAATAGCACCAGCATGCCCCATACGTTTACCCTTAGGAGCTGTTTGACCAGCAATAAATGCTACAACTGGTTTAGAGATATTCTCTTTGATATATTTAGCTGCTTGAATCTCAAGGTCTCCACCAATTTCACCAATCATAACAATAGCTTCAGTCTCAGAATCTGCCTCAAACATTGGCAAGAGTTGTTTATAGCTAAGTCCAATAATTGGATCACCTCCAATACCAACAGCAGTAGTAATTCCAAAGCCCTCTTGAACTACTTGATGTGAAGCCTCATAAGTAAGAGTTCCAGATTTAGAGATAAGACCAACATTACCCTTTTTGAAAATCATACCAGGCATAATACCAATTTTACACTCTTCAGCTGTGATAATACCAGGACAATTTGGCCCAATGGTACTCATTCCCTTTTTTGTGGCATACATCTTAGCAAACATCATATCACGTACGGGAGCCCCTTCTGTAATGATTACAGCCAACTCAATTCCAGCATCAGAGGCTTCCATTACAGCATCAGCTACAAATGCAGGTGGAACAAAAATCATACTAACAGTTGCACCAGTACTAGCAACAGCCTCTTTTACACCATTAAAAACTGGACGTCCTAAATGCTCTTGTCCACCCTTACCAGGAGTTACACCACCAACAATATTTGTACCATACTCTATACATTGAGAGGCGTGAAATGTCCCCTCTTTTCCTGTAAATCCTTGAACGATAACTTTAGTATCTTTATTAACGAGAATAGACATTACTTATCTCCTTTCGCGGCTTCAACAGCTTTTCTAGCACCATCGGATAGGTTTTGGGCAGGAATAATATTTTCAATATTTGCATTTTTTAGAATCTCAGCGGCTTCAATAGCATTAGTTCCATCAAGACGAACGACAACAGGAACATTAACATCAACAATTTTAGTTGCCTCTAATATTCCATTTGCAACTCTATCACAACGAACGATTCCACCAAATATATTTACAAAGATTGCTTTTACATTTGGATCTTTTAGGATAATCTCAAAACCTTTAGCTACTGTCTCTGGATTAGCTCCACCACCCACATCTAAGAAGTTTGCAGGTTCTCCACCTTCGTGTTTAATAATATCCATTGTTGCCATTGCAAGTCCAGCACCATTAACCATACAACCAACATTGCCATCGAGTTTGATATAGCTAAGTCCGTGAGCTTTAGCCTCAAGCTCTGTAGGCTCTTCCTCTTCAAGGTCTCTCATCTCAGAAATATCATTATGGCGATACAAGGCATTATCATCAAATCCCATCTTTGCATCAAGTGCTAAGAATTTGCCATCACCAGTTTTGATAAGAGGATTAATCTCAATCATCTCAGCATCATTATCCATATAAGCATCATAGAGTGCTGAAGCAAATTTAATAAAGGTACCAACCTCCTCTTTTGGAAGTCCTAAACCAAAAGCGAGTTCTCTACCGTGGAAACCTTGAAAACCGATAGTTGGATCTATATTTACTTTAACAATCTTCTCAGGAGTTTCAGCCGCAACCTTTTCAATCTCCATACCACCTTCAGTAGATGCCATCATTACAGGCATCTCAGCAGCACGGTCAAGAAGCATTCCCAGATAGTACTCCTTAGCAATATCTGCACCCTCTTCTATGTAGAGCTTATGAACTACTTTACCCTCTGAGCCTGTTTGGTGTGTAACTAAAGTCATTCCCAAAATCTCATCAGATAATTGACGAACTTCATCTAAACTCTTAGCGAGTTTAACACCTCCACCAAGTCCACGACCACCTGCGTGAATTTGAGCTTTTACTACCCAAATATCTCCACCCAACTCTTTTGCAGCCTCAACCGCTTCATCTACGGTAAATGCCACCTTCCCTTGAGGAACGGGAACGTTATACTTTCGGAATATCTCTTTTGCTTGATACTCATGAATATTCACGATATGCTCCTTTTGCTTAAAGTCATTTATTATAGTTTGTTTTTGTAAAAGAGAAAGCCTAAAGAGCCATTTTTATAAGTTAGAGTTTAAAAGTGTTTAGAAACGATACTTAGAGGAGATAAAAATAGAAAAGAGAGTTAATTTTTTATAAGGTAAGTAAAAGAGGATTACTCTTTTACCTCATATTTTGCACGTCCT
Organism: Nitratifractor sp.; assembly: GCA_015491955.1. Lineage (GTDB taxonomy): Bacteria > Campylobacterota > Campylobacteria > Campylobacterales > Sulfurovaceae > Nitratifractor. Next base: position 11,309 of record WGFZ01000013.1, read on the forward strand.
ATCTCATATAAATCGTTACCATAAGTATCATTGATAACTGTAACTGGGAACTCTTCAACTTTAAGTTTACGAATAGCTTCAGGACCCAACTCAGGATAAGCTATAACTTCAGCCTCTTTAATAGCTTTAGCAATTAAAGCTCCAGCTCCACCAGTAGCTCCAAAATATACAGCTTTATATTTTTTACAAGCCTCTTTTACAGCCTCGTTTCTCTTACCCTTACCAATCATTCCTTTTTGACCATGAGAGATTAAGATAGGAGAGTAGCTATCCATTCTATAGCTTGTTGTTGGACCAGCACTTCCAATAGGCTCACCTGGTTTTGGGGGAGTAGGACCTACAAAATATATTACTGAACCTTGTAAATCAAAAGGAAGCTCTTTACCATTATCAATCAAATCAACTAGACGTTTATGTGCGGCATCTCTTGCCGTATATATGGTAGAGTTGAGATATACAATATCTCCAGCCTTTAATTTACTTACGTCCTCATCACTAAGAGGTGTTGTTAAGTGATATTCAGCCATTTTTTATCCTTTAAAGGGTGATATGAGAGTGTCTTGAACTGTGGCACTGTACATTAACACTTACAGGCAACGAAGCAATATGACAAGGATTCTTCTCAATATGAACAGCTAAAACAGTTTGAGTTCCACCCATTCCCATAGCTCCAATACCAAGATTATTTAACTCTTTCTTTAGCTCTTTTTCAAACTCATCTAAAACTGGATTTTCATTGGGAGTTCCAGCCTCTCTAAATAGTGCGTGTTTAGATGATTTAGCAGCTACTTCAAATGTTCCACCAATTCCAACACCAACAATTATAGGAGGACAAGGGTTTGGACCAGCATCACTAATCACTTGTTTTACAAAATTTTTAATACCCTCTTTACCTTGAGCAGGAGCTAAAACTGTTGCTCTTGAGACATTTTCACTTCCGCCACCCTTTGCAGCATACTCAATCTCAATCTTATCACCCTCAACAATATCAAAATGAATAACTGCTGGTAGATTATATCCCACTTCATCTTTTAGATTATGGCGGTCAAAACATTCACAAGTTGATGCACGAAGATAACCATCTTTATATGCCTCTTCAGTAGCTTGATTAATAGCATCTCTAATAGAGCCACCAACTACTTTAACATCTTCACCAACTTTTACAAAATAGACCGCTAATCCTGTATCTTGGCAAAGTGGTCTATCTTCACTACTAGCTAAGTGTGCATTATCTAAAATCTGTTTCAAGACTGATTTTGCAACTTCACTCTCTTCATTATTATAAGCCTCTTCAATAGCTTTTAGTGCATCTTCAGGTAGATGCGAAGCTGTATGCATAACCATTGCTTTAACTGATTTAACTAAATCTTCATAAGCTATCTCTCTCATATCTACTCCTGTGTTATGATATTATCTTCGGGATTACTAAAGAACTGTTTACGTTTTAGAACATTAATCATCTCTCTTACTGATGAGACGCTCTTAGCAAATTTTCTCTTTTGACCCTCATTTAGTGTTACTTCAAAAAGTTTTTCTACCCCATTCGCTCCTAGGGCAACTGGAACACCTGAGACAACATCACTATAACCATAATGCTCATTAAGATATACAGCACAAGGGTGAATTTGCTTGGTATCTTTTAAAATTGCCTCTACCATAATAGCTGTTGCTTTGGCTGGTGCATAGTAAGCAGAGCCATTTTTAAGATAGCCTACAATTTCAGCTCCACCGTGTTTAGTTCGCTCTACAACATCAATAATCTCCTCTTCGCTAAGAATATCTGTTAGAGGAACTCCTGCTACTGTAGAGAATTTAGGAAGTGGAACCATATCATCTCCGTGTCCACCCATTACAGAAGCACGAATTTGCCCTGCTCCATAACGAATCTTTTCAAAGATAAAGTGTGCCATTCTTGCACTATCTAAGATTCCTGCCATTCCTACAACTCTCTCTTTTGGAAAACCACTCTCTTTAAGAGCTACATAGGTCATAACATCTAGTGGATTAGAGACCATAATGATAATTGAATCAGGTGCATAAGTTTTGACATCATTTACTACCTCTTTTGTAATCTCGGCATTTATCATCAAGAGGTCATCTCTACTCATTCCTGGTTTTCTAGGAGAACCTGCGGTAATGACTACAACATCACTTCCTGCTATATCCTCTGCCTTTTCTGCTACGCATACTAGAGTGTGTTGGCGTGCAGCATTAGCAGCTTGAGACATATCAAGTGCTTTTCCTTTTGCAATCTCAGGAGCTCTATCACGTAGCATTACTTCATGACAAGTCCCTTTCATTGCCAAGGAGTAGGCGACAGTTGCTCCAACATTTCCAGCACCAATAATTGTAACTTTTTTACCTCTTTTTTTCATATAACTCCTTTAAGAGCTCTCTCAAGCTAGGTTACAAAACATAACTCAAAATAGATATTTTCAATTATGCTTTGCACTAATACTAACTTGAAGAGTCAAGATTAATTTAGTGGCACTAAATAGCACCACTACTACCCATTGTAACAAATCTAAGAGACAATTTAGATACTTAAATAGTATCAATAATCTCATTTAGAGTTTCACTAGGACGCATTGCTTTTTGAGCTTTAGAATCATCTGGGTCATAATATCCACCAATATCTTGAGCTTTACCCTCTACACTAAGAAGTTCTTCGAGAATCTTCTCTTCATTTTTAGCTAAAGCATCAGCTACTGGTGTAAATATTTCAGATAACTCAGTATCAACAGTTTGAGTACTAAGAGCCTCTGCCCAATATCTTGCAACCCAATAATGACTTGCTTTATTATCAGGCTCACAACACTTACGACTTGGAGATTTATCATTACCAAGATAACCCTCATTTGCCTTATCAAGAGCTTCAGTCATTACACCAATACGACTATCATTATGCTTTAGATATTCAGCTCTCAAAGACTCAGCAAGAGCTAAAAACTCTCCAAGGCTATCCCAACGTAGATGTCCCTCTTTCAAAAACTGCTCTACGTGTTTAGGAGCAGAACCTCCTGCACCAGTTTCAAAGAGTCCACCACCTGCTAAAAGTGGAACTATTGAGAGCATTTTAGCTGATGTTCCAAGCTCAAGGATAGGATACATATCTGTAAGATAATCTCTTAAAACATTTCCAGTTACAGAGATAGTATCAAGTCCAGCTCTTACACGCTCATTTGTGTAGTATGTAGCTGTTGTTACGTCCATAATAGGGAGTTCAAGACCTGTAGTATCATACTCTTTTAGATACTTTTGAACTAATTTAATCATATTTGCATCGTGAGCTCTTTTTTCATCTAGCCAAAATACTGCAGGAACACCCTCAATTTTTGCTCTTTCTACTGCTAAACGAACCCAATCACGAATTGGCTCATCTTTGGCACGAACCATTCTCCAAATATCACCCTTCTCAACTTTGTGTCTCATCAACACTTCACCAGTTTCACTAACTACTTCCATTACACCATCTTCTGGCACTTCAATAGTAGTTGGGTGTGAGCCATACTCTTCAGCCTTTTTAGCCATCAATCCAACATTCGATACTCGCCCCATAGTAGTAACATCAAATTGACCATTCTTTTTACAATCTTCCATCATAGCTTCATAGAAATATCCATAAGCAGCGTCTGGAATAACTGCTAAAGTTTCACGAGCATCTCCATTTTTATCCCACTGCTTACCACCTTCACGGATTACAACAGGCATTGAAGCATCTACAATCACAAGGTTAGGAGCATCAAGGTTAGTAATCAATTTATCACTATCACTCATAGCTAAATCTGGCTTAGTATTTAAGATAGTATCTTTAATAGCCTCTTCAATCTCAGCACCCTTATCACACCCTTTTAGCTTGTCATACAAATCACCAAGACCCAAATTTGGATTTACACCCAATTTTTCAAACTCATTGGCATATTTTTCAAATATATCTTTAAAAAATACTTCAACAGCATAACCAAACATAATAGGGTCAGAGATTTTCATCATAGTAGCTTTGAGGTGCAATGACCAGATAAGATTTTTCTCTTTTGCCTCTTCTATAGTCTTAAGATAAAACTCTTTTAGAGCTTTAGCAGACATAAATGTAGCATCTAGTACTTCATCCATCTCTGCTTCAATACTCTTAAGAGTCTTGCCATTTAGATTTATATTAATAGTTTGAGCTTTTGTATTGATAATAGACTGCTCATTAGAATAAAAATCACCTTTACCGTTCATATGAGCAACACGAGCTTGACAATCCTTACTAAAGGCTTTAAGTCTATGAGGATTTTTTTGTGCATATTTTTTAACAGCAAGAGCTGAACGGCGATCTGAATTTCCCTCTCTTAGAACTGGATTTACGGCAGAGCCAAGGCAAGTGGCATATTTAGCTGATAACTGCTTTTCCTCTTCTGTTTGAGGATTTTCTGGATAGTTTGGAATATCATAACCGTGTTCTTGAAGTTCTGCAATACACTCTTTAAGTTGAGTAACAGATGCAGAGATATTAGGAAGTTTAATAATATTAGCTTCAGGTTGATGAACTAACTCACCAAGCTTTGCCAATTCATCTTCACCTTTACCCATTGTGGCTAAAACACGTCCCGCTAGTGATATATCACTTAAGCGTACATTAACACCAGCTTTAGATACAAATTTTTTAACGATAGGGTATAAAGAGTATGTTGCTAAAGCCGGAGCTTCATCAATTTTAGACCAAACGATAGTAGCTTTACTGCTCATATAAAATTCTCCTAAGATGTATATTTTTTGATAATTCATTATAT
>WGFZ01000014.1 GCA_015491955.1 Nitratifractor sp.
ACCCCGCTTCACAGATAGAATGAACCTCTTTACCTAGTGAGGCAAAATCAGCAGATAGAATACTAGGAGCTACTAGCATAGAAAATTCCTTTAAAATAATTGCTTTTGTGATTATAGCAGGAGTGTTTTTTAAAAGCGTAGATACTTTGTAACTTAATTAGCATTAAATATTATTAATTTTGGAGATAATGTAAATATAGCTAAAGTATTTGATTATTTAGCTTTGCTATTTTTGGAAAATAGCTATATCATCTTATTTTAAGTAATCTTTATGTAACATCACAAAACTTTTTCTAAGGTGGGAGTAGTAGCTAGTGCTAACTCTATATTTTACCTTAAAAATAAATTGAATGACAAAGGCTCAAAGATGGCAAGAAGATGTCAAGTTTCTGGTAAAGGTCCACTTGTTGGATACAATGTATCTCATGCACACAATAAAACTAAAAAGCGTCAGCTTCCAAATCTTCGTACAGTTCGTGTAACACTCGAAGATGGAACTCGTAAAAAAATTAAAGTTGCCGCTTCTACTTTACGTACTATGCGTAAAAAAGCAGCTGCTGCTAGAGATGAGATAGCGTAAACTCTAAACGTTTTAGAGGCACTTAGCCTCTTTCTTCCTTTTAAAACTTTCCTTAATAAGCCCACAAATCTTTATAAAGAGATATATAAGTTTATATTAACCTAGCATAGCTCCTTTTATTCTTTTCATATTGGCACTATCTGGACAACTATCTTTTGAACTCTTTTTACTACTTAGACTATTTTCCTTAATTGATACACCCTTAAATCTTCTGGATTTAGATGGAATAACAATTTTAGAAGAGTCTGTAGCATTAGCTTTATTAACCTCATTTGCATCTACTGGGGTTGCTTTTTGAATAAGTGATGGTTGTGGAGTTTGGCTACAAGCACTCATTAGCAAAAGAGATGCTCCTAACATCAACATATAAGAGATTTTAGATAACATCAATATATCCTTCTATTTAAGTGATAAAAACTAAGACTATTATAGACTTTTCATTATTGAATTTGCCTAAATCAAAATATACAAAGTTATAATAGTTTCAAAAATATCAAGGAGTCTATCATAGATATATATCTTTTACTATTTTTATTAATTGTTGGAGTAGGAGCAGTCTTAGCCTATATCGCCTATTTACGTGAAAAGAGTGAACAACTTCGGATTATTCAATCTGGAAAATGTCCAAAGTGTGGTCATAAGAGTATTCTTCTTAGTGATAAAAGAGGAGGTTGTGGCTCGGAGCTTGTAAGTTTTAGCTGTCAAGAGTGTGGTTATCACAATAGTTTTAGTATTAGTGGAAATTGCTCAATTTAATAATTAAATAGCTGAAATCCCAATCGTCTAAACTTGTTTAGCAGTTGGGTAGTTCACAACTAAATGAAATATATATAGGGTATAAATTATGCTAAAGTCTTAGCTCCTCATTTACTATATTTTTGATACAATTTCATCAATTTTAAGCAAGGTAATATTATGACAGTTACACGTTTTGCACCATCTCCAACAGGATATTTACATATTGGCGGATTAAGAACAGCTCTTTTTTCTTGGCTTACAGCTAAACACAATAACGGTAAATTTCTATTACGTATAGAAGATACCGATATAGCAAGAAACTCTCAAGAGGCACTAAAGGCTATTATTGAAGCTTTTGATTGGGTTGGTTTGGATTATGATGGTGAAGTTGTATATCAGTCTGAAAGATTTGAGCTATATAAAGAGTATATTGAGCAACTTCTTGAAGAGGGTAAAGCCTATAGGTGTTATATGAGTAAAGAGGAGCTTGATACTCTTCGTCAAGAGCAGATGGCAAGAAAAGAACGTCCTCGTTATGATGGACGCTATCGTGATTTTAAAGGGACTCCTCCTGAGGGAGTCGAGCCTGTAATTAGAATAAAAGCACCTCAAGATGGAGTAATCTCATTTGTAGATGGGGTTAAGGGTGAGATTAAAATATCAGCTAATGAGGTAGATGATTTTATTATTGCTAGAGCTGATGGTATACCTACTTATAACTTTGTTGTAGCTATTGATGATGCTTTAATGGGGCTTACAGATGTAATTAGAGGTGATGACCATCTATATAATACACCAAAGCAGATTGTAGTATATGAGGCTTTAGGATTTAAAATTCCTAAATTTTATCACGTCGCAATGATTAATAATGAAAATGGTAAAAAGTTATCTAAACGTGATGGTGCTACTGATGTTATGGAGTATAAAGCTCAAGGATTCTTACCTGAAGCACTTCTTAATTTTCTTGTACGTTTAGGCTGGAGTTATGGAGACCAAGAGATATTTAATCTTAATGAGATGATAGAGCTTTTTGAGCCTAAAGATATAAATAAATCTGCCTCAAGTTATAATCTTGATAAACTTCTTTGGTTAAATTCACACTATATAAAAAATAGCTCCAATGATAAACTAGCTAAACTTCTTAAAGATTTTGATGTTGAGATTTCAAATCACGATAGAGTGGAACTTTTGCTAGATGCTACTAAAGAGAGAAGTAAAACTCTTGTAGAATTGGCTAAAAATATCCAGATGATTTTAGAGGCTCCTAGTGAGTATGAGCAAAAAGCTACTAAAAAGGCATTTAAGGGTGAAGCAAAGATAATTCTTAGAGATTTTGCTCAAAAATTGATTAAGAGTAGTAATCTTCACCTCCCAAGTGATTATCATAGAGTTATGGAAGAGTTTGTTACAGAAAAAGAGATAGGATTTGGCAAAATTGGTCAGCCTCTTCGTGTCGCTTTACTAGGTAAGATGACAGGTCCGGGAATGGACGAAGTGATGGCTATTTTAGGGGTTAGTGAGACTATAAGACGTATAGATAGAGCTATTGATATGATAGGAGATTAAGCCCCTTTTAGCTTTTTAGCCTTTTTAAAGAAGAGCTTTAGGCTCTTTTGCTCTTTCCAATTAATATGGTAGGAGATATGCTCAAGGTAGCAATTTAGTTGTTTTGATGTTATTCCTCTCTTTTTCGCCTCTTTTTTTAGTATATATTGAGGTATTTTTTGCTCTTTTATCCCAAAATTTTTTGTAAGTTGTTTAATTCTTTTACCTCTATCTCTATAACAAAGACGTGCAAATACAAATGGTAAGTCTGTCTGCTCTTTCCACTCTTTGGCTAAATCTATACCCTTTCCACCGCTTAAATAGTACTTTAAAGCTTTATCTCCTATTAGAACACCTCCTTCAACTCCTAGAACTTTAGCTAATATATTGGAGGTATCTGAAGCAGGGTCTTTTTGATTCTTTCCTTCTATTACAAAAACACTTTTTACTGCTCCATCTGCTACTATGCCTAGGTCTGTACATTTGCATCTTTGGCTTTTAATACTAGATATAAAAGCAGTATGAATTTTTCCCCTGTGAAAATCTCTATTTATGACACTTGGTACATTTTGCCTCCAACGAAGCATTTGGCTAAATTGACTTGATGGGCTATATCTTTTCATATAGACTTGAAAAGGGAGGAGATTTAAATAACTAATAGAACCAAAAATCATACTACTCTCCTCAAAAAAATTTTGTAATTATATCTAAGCCAATTATATGCTTTTGGTATAATCATTTTTGTTTCAAAAATAGGGGGTTTTTATGGTTTTTATTGAATTTTTAGGTCCTATTGATAAAGAGCCTATAGAGTTAGAGGTATGCTCTTTGGCAGAACTCTCTAAAGTACTTTTTAAAGATGAAATAGTCCGTCCTTGGTTGGATAATTGTGCTGTGGCTATAAATGATGAGATAGTAAAAGATTTTGATTATAAACTTAAAGATGGGGATAGAGTCTCACTTCTACCTCCTGTTTGTGGTGGTTGATAGATGTTTAAAGGGGAATATATGAGTGATATGGAACTTTATGA
>WGFZ01000015.1 GCA_015491955.1 Nitratifractor sp.
AGAGATTCAATAATATATCTCCTTCTCTTCTACTAACTGGTCTTCCAATAATAATAATTTCAACTTTAGGAATAAGTGATACAACCTCACTACTACTCTCAATAGATATAGTATTAATCTTAGCACTATCTAAAAGCTGTTTTACTACAGCTTGGTCTAAATCTTCTTTACCAATATAAAGAATATTTTTACCTTGAAGTAAAAAGGAGGCATTCTCTTTTAATACTTCAACAATCTCCTCTTTTGTCTCTTGTGTATCCTTTGAATAAATATCTAGCAGTGTATTAAAAATTAATTGTTGCGTAAAAGGAGTAGTAAGAGTAGAACTAATATTTTCTATAACATCTCCCTTGTCTCGTTGAGACTTCTTATCTTCTGTTAATAAAATAATATAAGCATTACGATATAAATTTTTAAAATCTTTTTGAAAACTATCTATATCTATTTCATCAATGAAAATCATATCATATCTGTTACTATAAAGTAAATTTTGTGCATCTTCTATACTAGATGCTTTGGTAATATCAAAATGAAAATATTTCAACATATCCTTTAGTGCATTTGAGACTGTATCATCAGATATAAGAATTAATATTTTCTTATTCATCCAATCTTTAGAAGGTAGGCGATAACTTCTACGTTCGTGCATTTGTACAGGAATAGACAGAGTTATAAGAGGCTCTGTCTCAATATCAGCAATCTTTATAGAACCATCTAATGATTTAATCTTTTTCTCAAATAATTTATATAAATAAGAAGATATTAGGTTATCTTTAACTAGTTGTATTGTTTTAGTATCTTGTTTATTATAGAATAATCTAAATTGTAATACTCTATCCTCACTCTGAGGTTCAAAAGCTCCTTGAATTAAAAAAACTTTTACAATAAGAACCTTTTTTTTCTCTAAATATATTAAGCCTTTTAAAAATGTTACAAGCATAGCACTAATTATTGAGCCATCTCCGCGAAGCTTAGCTGGTACAGAAGTATCTACACTATAGACCAACTTTATATCTTGTTCTTTAAGATAATTTTGGACACTATAGTTGTTATCTTCTAAGATTGTATTTATATCAAAAGTATCTCTAGCTCTTTGCTTTATACCTAATAGACGACTTCTCTCATCTTTTAACTCTTTAACTAGTTCTATGAGTCTATTATTTAATTTATGACAACTATTTAAATAATCTCTTTGTTTTAAATTAATCTCTGTTTGTCCGAGAATTAGTGTTAAATTTGAAAGTTTGGAGGCAATTTGTTCAATCTCATTAAGATGTCTCTCTTGAAATTTATTCATAGATTTATCATTTTCCTTTTTCATCCATTCCTCCTAAAAACTTAGTATATAATTAAATTTCATTTTATCTACTTTAAAATAAATTTTTCTTAAAAAATATACAAGTTGTTATAATGTTGATATTATTTTATAGGGGTATTTTATGGAGTATGATTTTTGTATTATTGGAGCTGGAATTGTTGGTCTTTCAATGGCACACAACTTGAGAAAATACTACTTAGATGCAAATATTATTATTATAGATAAAGAGAATAGCTTAGGAGTCCACGCTAGTGGAAGAAATAGTGGCGTGTTACACGCTGGTTTTTATTATAGTGCTAATTCACTAAAGGCTCGTTTCACTCGTGATGGTAATAGAGCTATGCATCAATTTTGCCAAGAGTATAACCTTGATATAAATAGATGTGGTAAAGTTGTAGTAGCTCAAAATGAGCAAGAGCATAAAACACTATATGAACTATTAAGTAGAGGAGAGGCTAACGGTGTAGATGTAAAAATCATTAGTGAAAAAGAGGCTAGGGATATTGACCCAAATATTAAAACATACAAGGAAGCACTATATAGTCCATCTACCTCTACCATAAATCCACGTCAAGTTTTAGAAAAACTTAAAGAGATTGTTGAATCTGAAGGTACAAAAATAGTACTAGGGGATAGTTGGCTTGGAAATCTTGGTAATAATCATATTATGACTAGAAGAGGTACAATAAATGCTAAAAAGATTATAAATTGTGCTGGTTTATATGCCGATAAAATCGCTCAAGCTTATGGCTTTGGAGAATCTTATACTATATTACCATTTAAAGGAGTTTATCTAAAATACTCATCTAGCCCATCTCCAGTAAAAACAAATATCTATCCTGTACCAAAACTAGAAAATCCATTTCTAGGTGTACACTACACTATAACAGTTGATGGTGAAGTAAAAATTGGACCAACTGCAATTCCAGCTTTTTGGAGAGAAAATTATAGAGGATTAAATAATTTTAGAATAGATGAATTGACTGAAATTCTATACTATGAGGCAAAACTCTTTCTAACAGATAGCTTTAATTTTAGGAGATTAGCCCTAGAGGAGTTTCGCAAATATTCAAAATCTCATCTAGCTAATTTAGCAAAATCAATGGTTCAAAACATAGATGAAGAAAAATTTGATACTTGGAGTTCTCCAGGTATTAGAGCTCAACTTTTAGATAAAAATTCTCTTGAGCTTGTACAAGATTTTATTGTTGAGGGTGATGATAAGAGTTTACATATTTTAAATGCTGTCTCTCCAGCATTTACCTGTGCTTTACCATTTACAAATTGGGTAATTCAAGAGTATATTAAAAAGTAGATTTACTAAAGTAATTAACTATGATACCTACATCTTAGTAGGTATCAAATATTTTAAAGTTGCTTATTTAAGTCAGTAAGAACAAGGTCTTTTTTACCAACAGAAATCTCTTTTGCCACTCTAATAGAGTGAGGAGTATTATAACCACACGCCTTTGAACAGCGAACAACACCTATAAGATAGTACCGACCAGCTGGTACATTATCGAAACTAAAATGTCCATTCTTATCTGATGTACTAAACTTTAAGTAGTTAAATAGTCTTGAGTCTGCTTTTCCAAGTCTCTTACCTCCAAGATAACTCTCTTGATACCACTGCTTTGAATAACTTGTTACTGGATTTAGATATAGACGTGTTCGTTTTCCAACTATACGCTCACCTTGAGCATTAACAACATATAGTGTTCCTCTTACTGTTGAGTTCCCACTCTTATGTAGTTTTTTATACTCATCAATAGGGAATGGAATACGAGTTACAATCTCTTGTGTCTGAATTTTTGAATTTAAACCAGATACATCTATACTACTTTGCATCTGTTTTGTTGGACCAATATTACTATTTTGACCACTTGACTGATTAGAGTTCGATTCTCCACCACTTGTAGAAGGAATAATTAAATCTGGTTGATTACAAGCACTTAGTAAAAGTAGTACTAAACCCACTCCTATACTTTTCATAACATTTGACATTATCTTCCCCTATTTTAAATTTTGCTCTTTTAAAGAGAGTATATTTGGTCGTCTATTATACCCCATAAAAATTAGATAAAACTATCTATTTGCCCAAACAAAACTCTCCAAACATCTTATCTAATATCTCTTCACTCTCATAAGGAGTTGTAATTTGAGAAATAGCACTAACTGCTTCTTGAAGATGATAACTAAAAAGTTCAAGTTCTCCACGCGTTAAGGGAGCAAAGGCTTGAGAAATTTCAAAAGCACAACTCTCAACTGCAACAATTTGTCTCTTAGAGGCTAATATAAGCTCCTCATCTGCCCCAATTTTATCTAAATAACTCTCAACTCTTTTAAGAAGAGGTTCAAAATCATCATAAGCATTTATATTTATAGGATTAAATTTATCAATCCTTGGCTCTTGTAGTCTTCTAGTTAAATCACTCTTATTTAAAGCTACTATTAGCTCTTTTCCATCAAGTGATTCAATCCTATTTAATATCTCTTCATCTTCACTGTCCCAAGGGTTTGAAGAATCAAATATAGCTATTACAATATCTGCATCATTTAAAGAGTTTAAAGAGCGTTCTACTCCAATTTTCTCTACTCTATCTTCAGTTTTACGAATCCCTGCTGTATCTATAATACGTACAATATGAGAACCAATATAAATTTGCTCTTCTATAGTATCTCTTGTAGTACCTGCTACATCACTAACGATAGCACGTTCATAATTGAGTAGAGCATTCAATAAAGAACTCTTACCAACATTAGGTTTACCAATAATAGCAACTCTAAATCCTTCAATAAGCCCCCTACGACGTAGGCTACTTGAGACTATACGCTCCAAAGAGTCTCTTAACTGACTTAATTGCTTCATTAAATTATCAATTAAATCACTAGGAATATCCTCTTGGGCATAATCAATCATAACTTCAGAGTATGCCAAAGCACGTAAAAGAGCGTCTCTACTCTCTTTTACAAACTCTCCTAATTCACCCTTAATTTGACGAGCTAAAATTTTTGCTCCATCAACACTCTTTGCCTCAATAATCTTAGCAATAGCTTCAGCTTCACTTAAATCTATCTTTGCATTTAAAAAAGCTCTTTTACTATACTCTCCAGGTTCAGCTAATCTTGCTCCATAAAAACAGGCACTATTTAAAATCTCTTCAGCTATAACAAGACCACCGTGAGTTTGAAACTCGACAATCTCTTCACCAGTATAAGAGTTTGGTGCTTTAAAGTAGAGTACAATGCCTCTATCTATCAAATTATTACTACTATTATACAAATCACAAAGTTGTGCATATCTTACTTTAAATAAAGCTGATGGAGCTATTTTACTAGCAATTTCAAGTGCCATAGAACCACTAAGACGTATAATTGATATAGAAGCAACACCGTGTGCTGTAGCTAAGGCTACAATTGTATCTCCCATTATCTATGACTATTATTAAACTCATTAATCAATACATAACGGCTACCATCACGCTGACGTTTAATAGCTACATATTTATTTGGAAACTCTTTACGGAGCTGTTCTAAAGCGATATGAACTAATATACCATCTAGTGGCTTTGTACGTCCCCAACCCTTTTGATTGACATCTTCAATCACACTCTTTAATGTATGACGAATCATCTCCTCTTGACTTGATAGGAACTGAGCAATCTCTAATTTGACAAATAGTTTATACTCTGCTTGAAGCCAACTAAAAAGGAGATAAGAGAGAGCATTATAACGATAGCCCTCTTTACCAATTAAAAGTGCGGCATCATCTCCATCAAGAAAAATATAAGCTCTATTATCTATTACATCTACCTCTACAATATCTATATTAAAACAACTTATATCTATGAGATTTTTAATTTGATTCTCAATTTTAAGTGCTAAATCTCTATTATTATTAGATATATCTATATCTTTTTCATTCTCAACTACGGCTTCCTCTTTACTCTTCTCTTTTTCAAAAAAGAGTTCAACAACCTCTTCATTCTTTACAACTATTTGCTCTTGTTTACTATCTTCTTCTGCTATCTCTTTATTTGGAGTCTCGTCTGTAATATTTAAACTATCTATTTGAGGCTCTTCATTAACTAAAATCAACTCCTCTTTAGGTATCTCGGGCTTTTTAGTCTCTTTAGTATCTTTACTCATTACATTATTATTTGAAGATTTAGGAGTAGGATTTACTTTCTCTTCAACTGATATATTAGCTGAAGCAATAATAACTGCACTCTTTGAAAATAGTCCCAAAATTCCATTACTTGGATACTGTACAATTTCATACTTTAGCTCTTTTATAGAGCAATCAAAACTATCACAAGCAATTTTATACGCCTCTTCTAAACTTTTAGCTTCTATTCTTTTCATTTAGAATTTACCTCTTTTTTATTATCTTCTTTTAGTTTTAATTTATGCTTTTCATAAGCACTATTTATAAACATCTGCTGAGCAATAGATAGAATATTGTTTGTTAGCCAATAAAGAACCAACCCTGATGGGAAAGTTAGGAAGAATATAGTCATAAGTGCAGGGAACCACTTAAAAATCTTCTGTTGCATAGGGTCTGTCATTGTATTTGGTGTGATATGTTGCTGAAGGAACATTGTAATACCCATTAAAATTGGTAAAACATAGTATGGGTCTTGACGTGATAAATCACTAATCCATAAAATCCAAGGAGCTCCTTGAAGCTCATCTGCATTTAAGAGTACTCGATAAAGAGCAAAGAAAACAGGGATTTGAAGAAGCATTGGCAAACATCCACCCATTGGATTAGCTCCGTGTTTACGATAAAGCTCCATCATCTGTTGATTCATCTTTGCAGGGTCTTTACCATAACGCTCCTTAATATCTTTCATCTTAGGAGCTAAATCTTTTAGCTTTTGCATAGATAGCATTCCCTTGTAAGATAGTGGGAATAGGATAAGTTTTACTAACAAGGTAAATATAATTATTGCCCAACCCCAGTTACCTACAAAGTTATAAATTACTAGCATTACTTTAAAAAATGGACGTGAAAGGAAAGTAAACCAACCAAATTCAACAGCATCTGTTAATCTAGGGTCAAGTTTCTTAAAGAGTTTCCACTCCTTGGCTCCAACATATCCAGATAGCTCTAGTGAACTATTAGCCTTTACAAATGGAAGTGGATTATTATCAAAAGTAGGAGTAACAATAACAGAAAAAGGATTCTTAAAATTATAAAATAGTGAGGTATAGTATCTATCAGATGAAGCTAATACACTAACTTTTGGAAAAGTTTTTGTCTCTTTCGCATCACCATCTTCAATAGTATGTACAATCCCCTCAGCATCACGAATCAAAGTACCCCGTACAATCATATATCTTGATTTATCAGCTATAGGACGATAACCACTTGTCAAGAAATAATTGACATTTTTATCCAAATCTATCTTAATATCATAATGCCCATCTGGATAGAAAGTCAAAATCTTATTTATAGTAAGATTAGATAGCTTTTGTGTAAGGGTTAGAGTAACACTACTATTTATAGCATCTATATGAGAACTTGAAGCTATATAATTGACTTTAAAAGCTTCATTATTAATTTTAGAATTTTCAAAACGAATCTCTAGCGGACGTGTATGTTTAGGGTCTATTAAATCCAAAGCTTTACCATCATCTTGACGATACTTTTTATCTTTTAATACAGCACTAGCAATTCTCCCAAGTTTATCAATCTTAAGAGTATATCTTTTTGTAGATACTGTAGCTAATACTTCACTATTACTAAGTGAAGCTACTACCTTTTTTTCTTTATTTGGTAGTGTAGGTGTAGCTGTTTTACCCTCTAAATTATTTGAAGAAGATACATTAGGTGCTTTAGTACTACTAGCACTTATAGACGTTTTATTAGAATCTACTGATTTTTGTTTATGAGGAAATAGATAACTAAATCCAATTAAAATAAAAAATGATAATGCGATAGCAATCATAAGTCGTTTATTAAGATCCATCTGTTCCAAAAGAATACCTTTTAATAAGTAATTGAAGTAATTGAAATTGGGATTATACCCTTTTTTAGTTTATAAAAATTAATTAGGTAATAATTTTTTATATTATATCTATCTTTGAAGTACTCTACAGCGATAGAGAGCTTTTTCCCAAGCCTCTTTTAAATTACTATATTCTACGTTAAGTATAGGAGGTTTTGCTACAAGGATATATGTCCCTGTTTGATAAAAATCTACTTTGTTACGAAATAAGGCTCTTAAACGCCTTTTTGCTCTATTTCTAGCTACTGCATTTCCAACTTTTTTACCTGCTACATAAGCAACGGATGGATTAGAACTCTTTTTGAAAAAAATAACAAACCAAGGTGTATGCCAAACTTTATCGGCACGTCTATAAACCCTATCAAACTCTCTTTGGAGTTTTAGATGGGGAAAACGATTTAAACGGCTAATCTTTTTCTACCTTTAGCACGTCTAGCATTAATAACTTTGCGTCCATTTTTACTCTTCATACGAGTTCTAAAACCGTGTGTTCTCTTGCGAGGAGTATTATGGGGTTGATAAGTACGTTTCATTTCATCTTCCTTTAGCTATTCATTTCCCATTGTTTTGTGGGTAAAATGTGGCGGAATTTTATCTGTAAATAGCTTAATAATAGATGAATATTTTATAGCAAAAGAGCTTGTAGATAGATACCCACTAAGCTCAAAGATAACTTAAAATAGCTTTATAAATCTTGCTCTATAACCCTTTTGAAACTATTGAAATAGATATTTTTAAGTCTATCAACTGGCATTTGTACATCGTTTAGTTTAAACTTGTCTGTACCAACTCTTCCAATAGCTTGAATTTTAAGACCCAAATCCATAGCCAAACGTGCTAACTCTTGTAAGTTTTCAGGCTTAACCTCAAGAATGGCTCTACTTTGTGTCTCATCAAATATCCATCGAGAATCTTCCAAAGATATATTTGCATCTACACCAAGTCCACTTCTAGCTGACATCTTAGCTAATGCTATAGCCAATCCACCCACATTTACATCTTTAGCAGATTCAATTAGACCATTACTATTAGCATCTACTACTAACTGCCATAGTCTAGCCTCTGAAGCATAATCAATATCTGCTAAAGTTCCAGCGATAGTTCCATAAATCTCTTTTAAATATAAAGAAGCTCCAAATTGACCTTTACTCTCTCCAATAAGTACTAACTCATTACCACTATCTTTAAACTCAGATTTTAAAACTCTATCTTGGCTCTCATTAACACCAACCATAGCAATAGCTGGAGTTGGATAGACACTCTCACCATTTGTTTCATTATATAAAGAGACATTTCCACTTACTACAGGTGTCTCCATTTCGCTACAAGCCTCTTTGATACCTTCACACGCCTTTGCAAA
>WGFZ01000016.1 GCA_015491955.1 Nitratifractor sp.
CCCTCATATAGCTTTTGAGCTACCATCATTGTCTTTTTAGGAGAGAATCCTAGTTGAGTTGAGGCACTTTGTTGAAGTGTTGAGGTCATAAATGGAGGTGGAGTTTTACTCTTCCGACGTTTTGTCTCTATGGAAGAGACTTTGAAGGACTCTTGCTTTGCAGATTCAAGGATTTTATTAGCCTCTGCTTCATTTTTGAGAGTCATCTTTTCAATTTTTTCACCCTCAAAACTGTAGATATTGGCCTCTATACTCTTTTCAAAGAGAGCCCCTATACTCCAATACTCTTTAGGCTTAAATGCATTAATCTCTCTTTCTCTATCTATTACTATTTTAAGTGCAGAACTTTGAACCCTTCCAGCAGATAGACCTTTTTGAATTTTACTAGCCAATAGCGGTGATAGCTTATAGCCCACAATTCTATCAAGAAGTCTTCTTGTTTGTTGGGCATCAACACTTTGCATATTTATATTCCTAGGACTCTCTAGGGCATTTTTTATAGCACTTTTGGTAATTTCGTGAAAGACAATACGAGGAAGTTTTTCGGGGTCTTTACCAATAGCCTTGGCAATATGGTAACCAATAGCTTCACCCTCTCTATCTTCATCTGTCGCTATATATATAGTTTCAGCCTCTTTTGCTAGTTTCTTTAACTCTCTAACAGTAGCACTAGCATCACGTGGAATGGTATATTTAGGTATAAACTTTCCATCTTCAACTTTAATTCCAAAGTTACTTTTAGGTAAGTCTCGAATATGCCCTTTTGAGGCGACAACTTTATAATCTTTACCTAGAAAGTTACCAATAGTTCTTGCTTTTGCAGGGGACTCAACGATAATAAGATTTTTCATTTGTTGGAATGACCTATATAGAAATTTTACACCATTGTATCATATAGAGTAGGAGTAGGGATTGTAAAAGTTTAGAAAAACTCAATCTTTTTGGAGGATTCTAGGTAGAGTAATGCCTCTTTGTTGTTGATATTTTCCTCTACGGTCTGCATAGGTAGTCTCACACGCTTCATCTCCTTGTAAAAAGAGTACTTGAGCAATACCTTCATTTGCATATATCTTAGCAGGGAGTGGAGTAGTGTTAGAAATCTCAATAGTGATATGTCCCTCAAATCCAGGCTCAAATGGTGTAACATTTACGATTATTCCACATCTAGCATAGGTACTTTTACCAAGACAAATCGCTAGTACATTACTAGGCATACGAAAATACTCAATAGTTCTAGCTAAAGCAAAAGAGTTTGGAGGAACAATACAAATATCCCCTTTAAAATCAACTACATTATTTTCACTAAAATCCTTTGGGTCAACAACTTCAGCATTAATATTGGTAAAAATCTTAAACTCATCACTAACTCTAATATCATACCCATAGCTACTAAGACCATAACTAACAACACCTTCGCCTATTAAGCCTTCACAAAATGGAGTAATCATTGAATGCTCTTTAGACATTTTACGTATCCAACTATCAGATTTTAGCCCCATTTTTAACCTTTTATTTATATTTTTTTCCTATAAAAATCTCTTAAATTTAAAAACACTTTGTTATATAAGAAATGCTATTATATCGCAAAAGGAAGGGTAGAGTACCCTGTTAAAATTTAGGAGATAATATAATGAAACTTGATGAGATTAAAGAGTTAATAAAACTTTTTGGAAAAAGTAAACTAGATAGAATTCAAATTAAAGAGAAAGATTTTGAGATTAAGATGGAGAAGGGAGGGAGTGTAGTAGTAGAATCTGCTCCAGTTCAAACAACTCCTGTTGCTACTAAACCTCTATCTACTCCTACAAGTTCATCTTCTGTAGAAGAGGTCATATCAACACCTATACAAGAAGGTGAACTTATTACGTCTCCAATGGTTGGAACATTCTACTTCGCTCCATCACCAGATTCACCACCATTTGTTAAAGTTGGTGATAGTGTACGTAAGGGACAGACTCTTTGTATCCTAGAGGCTATGAAGATTATGAATGAATTAGAAGCGGAGTTTGATTGTAAAATCTTAGAAGTACTTGTTGAAGATGGAGAACCAGTAGAGTATGATAAGCCTCTATTTAGGGTGGAGAAACTCTAAAATGGCAGAGATTAAACGGATATTGATTGCTAATCGTGGAGAGATTGCCCTAAGAGCTATTCGTACTATTAAAGAGATGGGTAAAGAGGCAGTGGCTATATATTCAACAGCTGATAGAGATGCAAATTATCTAAAATTGGCTGATGCGGCTATTTGTATTGGCGGTGCTAAAGCAAATGAGAGCTATCTTAGTATTCCTGCTATTATCTCTGCTGCTGAACTTGCTGAGTGTGATGCGATTTTCCCTGGATATGGATTTTTAAGTGAAAATCAAAATTTTGTGGAGATTTGTCAGCATCACAATATTAAATTTATAGGTCCAAGCGTAGAAGTTATGCAGATGATGGCAGATAAATCTAAGGCAAAGCAGGTAATGGCAGAGGCTGGTGTACCTACAATTCCTGGAAGTGATGGAGCTGTAGAGAATGCACAAGTGGCAAAAAGACTTGCTAAAGAGATTGGATACCCTGTAATCTTAAAAGCAGCCGCTGGTGGTGGTGGTAGAGGTATGAGAGTTGTTGAAGATGAGAGCTATATAGAAAATGCCTTTCTTGCTTGTGAAGCTGAAGCTGTAAATGCCTTTGCTGATGGAACTCTTTATATGGAGAAGTTTATTGAAGCCCCACGACACGTTGAAGTTCAAGTTATGGGTGATAGTCAAGGTAGTGCTATTCACATAGGTGAACGAGACTGCTCTATGCAACGCCGACACCAAAAACTTATAGAGGAGTCTCCTGCTATGGTTTTAGATGAGGCTAGACGTAAAGAGCTTTTAGAGTCTGCTGTTAGAGCTACTAAGCATATTGGATATGAGGGTGCTGGAACTTTTGAGTTTCTTGTAGATAAACATAAAAATTTCTATTTTATGGAGATGAATACACGCTTACAGGTTGAACACTGTGTAAGTGAGATGGTGAGTGGACTTGATATTATTGAGTGGATGATTCTTATAGCAGAGGGTAAGGCACTACCTTCTCAAGACTCTATCAATCTTAAAGGACACGCTATTGAGTGTAGAATTACAGCAGAAGACCCTATAAGTTTCTTACCAAGTCCTGGTAAGATTCAAAAGTGGATTGCACCTGGGGGTAAAGATGTGAGGATTGATACACACGCCTATTGTAACTACATTATTCCAACCCATTATGATTCAATGATTGGTAAGCTGATTGTTTGGGGTAGAGATAGAGATAGAGCAATCTCAAAGATGCGTAGAGCCTTAGATGAGTTTGAAGTTGGTGGTGTACGTACAGTAATTGATTTTCATCGTAAGATGATGAGAAATGAAGATTTTATCTCAAATAATTTTGATACAAAATATCTTGAGAACTATAAGGGATAGTATTTGAAAATTCTTGTAACAGGTACAGCAGGTTTTATTGGATTTCATCTTGCTAAGCGTCTATTAGAACGTGGTGATGAGGTCGTTGGAATTGATAATATCAATGATTACTATGACCCAAAAGTTAAGTATGGGCGACTCCGCCAAACAGGTATTGAGGGTGATGAGGCTATAGAGTATGCTAAAGTTACTCAAAGTAGTAGATATGAAAATTACCGTTTTGTAAAGTTAAATCTTGAAGATAGAGTAGCAATTAATGAGCTATTTGAGAGTGAGAAGTTTGATGCTGTGTGTAATTTAGCTGCTCAAGCAGGAGTTAGATATAGTCTTATCAATCCTCACGCTTATATTGATAGCAATATTGTTGGATTTGTGAATATCCTTGAGGCGTGTCGCCACAATGGAGTTGGTCATTTAGCCTATGCAAGTAGTTCAAGTGTATATGGTCTAAATGAGGAGATGCCTTTTAGTACTCACGATAATGTAGATCACCCAATTAGCCTATATGCAGCTAGTAAAAAATCAAATGAGCTTATGGCTCATACTTATAGCCATCTATATGGGCTTCCTACAACAGGACTTAGATTTTTTACAGTCTATGGGCCTTGGGGACGACCAGATATGGCACTATTTCTATTTACAAAAGCTATTTTAGAAGATAGAGCAATAGATGTATATAACTATGGAGATATGCGTAGAGATTTTACATATATAGATGATATTGTTGAGGGGTTAGTGCGTGTAATTGATAATCCTCCTAAAGGTAACCCAAGCTGGAGTGGTAAAAATCCAGACCCATCTAGCTCAAAAGCCCCTTATAAAATCTATAATATTGGAAATAATAATCCTGTAAAACTAATGGATTTTATTGAAGCTATTGAAGAGAAGATTGGAAAAGAGGCAAAGAAAAATATGCTTCCAATTCAAGCTGGAGATGTGCCAGAGACTTATGCCAATGTGAGTGATTTAATAGAGGATTTAGGATATAAACCTGCTACACCAATAAAAGAGGGTATAGATAGATTTATTACTTGGTATAGGGAGTTTTATAATGTCTAAAAAGATTGCTGTCATAGGTTTAGGTTATGTTGGATTGCCTCTAGCTCACGCTTTTAGTTTTAAATATAATGTAGTTGGCTTTGATATTGCCCAGTGGCGTATAGATGAGTTAAGTAGTGGGTATGATAGAACGCTAGAGCTTAGTAAAGAGCAAGTTAATGAGGCTTTAAATAATAAAATGAGCTTTAGTAATAGGCTTGAAGATATTAAAGATTGTAATATATATATTGTAACTGTTCCTACTCCTATTGATAAGTATAAAACTCCAGATTTAACACCCTTAAAAAAAGCTAGTGAGTCTATTGGAAAAGTTTTGAGTGCTGGAGATATTGTGATATATGAATCTACAGTATATCCAGGAGCAACAGAAGAGGTATGTGTGCCTATTTTAGAGAGTGTAAGTGGTCTTAAATATATATCTAGTGATGATAACTCTTCATTAAATGGATTTTATTGTGGATATTCACCTGAGAGAATTAATCCAGGAGATAAGAAACACACTGTTACAAAGATTTTGAAAGTTACATCAGGTTCTACACCTAAAATTGCTAAGGTGATTGATGGACTCTATGCTTCAGTAATTACAGCAGGGACTCATTTAGCTTCAAGTATTAAAGTAGCTGAAGCTGCTAAAGTTATTGAAAATGCTCAAAGAGATATTAATATAGCCTTTGTTAATGAGTTGGCTCTAATTTTTGAAAAGCTTGGAATTGATACTCAAGATGTCTTAGATGCGGCTGGAACAAAATGGAATTTTCTTCCATTTAAACCAGGTTTAGTAGGTGGCCATTGTATCGGAGTTGACCCATATTATCTTACATATAAAGCTAAAGAGCTTGGATATCACCCTGAAGTTATCCTATCTGGGCGTAGAATAAATGATAATATGGGACTTCATGTTGCAAATAGTGTAGTAAAACTTATGATTGATAAGGGGCATAGAGTAAAAGATAGTAGAGTCTTAGTTCTTGGAATAACTTTTAAAGAGAACTGTCCTGATATTCGTAACTCTAGAGTGATTGATGTTATAAAAGAGTTACAAGATTTTGGTATTAATGTTGATATTTATGACCCTTGGGCAGATACCAAAGAGGTAAAAGAGGAGTATAATTTAGCTCTTTTAAAAGAGCAAGAGATTCTATTTGAAGAGTACGATGCAGTAGTTTTAGCTGTAGCTCATAATGAGTTTAAAAGTTTAAAAATATCTAAAAGAGAATCAAATCAAGTAATTTATGATATTAAAGGCTTTTTAGATAAGAGTATTGTAGATGGGAGATTATAGTTGCAAACTCTCCAAAAGCTAAGACAGCTTTTAAGTAGAAGAGATAAAATTATCCTTCTTTGGCTTTTACTCTTTTCTATAGTTATATCACTTATTGAGATGATAGGAATTGGTGTCATTATGCCATTTATCTCTGTAGCAAGTGATTTTTCAAAAATTCAGACAGATAACTACTTTCATAAAATATATACTTTTTTATCCTTCTCTAAACCCCTTGATTTTATAGTAGCATTTGGTGTAGCTCTTATTATCTTTTATATCTTTCGAGCTGTTTTAAATTTAGTATATTTGTATGCACTTAATCGTTTTTCTCAAGGTCGCTATCATCTTTTAGCATATAGACTTTTTGAAAACTATATGGGAATGGAGTACAGAAAATTTATTGATAAAAATAGTTCACATCTTTTTAAAAATATTATAAATGAAGCTAATAATCTTGTTACTTTAATCTCCGCATCGCTGTTTATGATGAGTGAAATTTTTGTATTAATTCTTATTTATGGAATGCTTATATATGTAAATTGGAAAATGACACTCCTTTTAACTATATTTCTTGGTACTAATATAGTGCTTCTTAAAATATTTGTCTCAAGTAAAATTAAAAAGGCTGGAGAGGATAGAGAGGTATTTCAGCAAAGTTTTTATGAGATAATGAATAAATCATTTGGTAATTTTAAGATTATAAAATTAAAGACAAAAGAGAAGCCATTATTAGCAGAGTTTTCAAAAGCAAGTTTTGGTTTCGCAGAGTCTAATATAAAAAATCAGACTCTAGCACAGTTTCCTCGTCTCTTTTTAGAGATGTTGGGTTTTTCTCTTGTAGCTATCATTGTGATATATCTAGTTTTAAAATATCAAGATAATATCCAAGGGGCTTTACCTATTTTAATGGTTTTTGTTGTTGGATTATATCGACTAATGCCAAGTGTAAATAGAATTTTTAACTCTTACAACCAAATACTGTTTTATAGTAAATCCCTACATATTATCCATAATGAGCTTATCTATGAGCCAGAAGAGCTTGGAGATGATATTTTAGAGTTTAAAAAATATATAAGAGTTGAAAATCTAAGTTTTTCTTATGAAGATGATAAAAAAATCTTACAGGATATAAATTTAACTATAAGAAAGGGTGAAAAGATAGGTTTTGTAGGTGAGAGTGGAAGTGGAAAATCTACTCTTGTTGATTTAATAATAGGACTCTATCGACCCCAAAGTGGTAAAATTTATATTGATGATACTCTAATAGAGAGTAGAAATATTAAGAGTTGGAGAAGAAAGATAGGCTATATTCCTCAAAGTGTATATCTATTTGATGGTACAGTTGCACAAAATGTAGCCTTTGGAAGTAAAATAGATGAAAAAAGGGTTAAAGCAGTTCTATCTCAAGCTAATATCTTAGATTTTTTAGAAAAACATCAGCAAGGAATAGATACTCTTGTAGGTGAAGGTGGAATCAAACTTAGCGGTGGACAAAAGCAAAGAATAGCAATTGCAAGGGCTTTATATGATAATCCTGAAGTTTTGGTACTCGATGAGGCAACTTCAGCACTAGATAATGATACAGAGGCTAAAGTGATGAATGAGATTTATGCTATTAGTAAAGATAAGACATTAATTATTATTGCTCATAGAGTCTCAACATTAGATAGATGCCAAAAAGTATATAAGTTAGAGAATGGAAAAATTTGTGAATAATCTTTTTTTGACTGTTTTTACACCGACTTATGATAGAGCAGACAAACTTCACAGAGTATATAACAGTATAAAAAATCAAACCTTACAAAAGATAGATGATAGATATATTTTTGAGTGGATTATAGTAGATGACGGCTCAAGTGATAATACAAAAGACTTGGTTGAAAGTTGGAAAAAAGAGGTAGATTTTCCTATACGATACTTCTATCAAGAAAATCAAGGTAAACCTACTGCTTCAAGAAAAGGTATAGAAGAGGCAAATGGAGAACTCTTTTTATTTGCTGACAGTGATGATGAATTTTTACCAGAGACATTTGAGACATTTTATAATAC
>WGFZ01000017.1 GCA_015491955.1 Nitratifractor sp.
AACTTTTGGGACTGATGGGTATTTCGTATGCTCTGTTGGTGAAGCGAATCCTTAAACAATACGAAAATATATACAAAATCAAGGCTAAAGCCTTATAGCTTTCAGCCCAACCGCTAAAGACGATTGGGATTTCAGCTATTTAATTATTAAAGACAAATCCCCTCTTTTTCAAGAGCTTGACGGATCTTTGCCATTTGATAGTTTTTTGATTTACCACACCAACTTGGAGCTAGAAGAGTATCATCTTCTATACCAGCACTTAAACGCTGTACACTTACTGAACTAGGTTTAAGTTTAATCGCTTCTATTAAGACTTCAAGATACTCCTCTTGAGTGATTGGGGTAAACTCTCCACGTCTATACTCATTGGCTAATATTGTATGTTTTACGACATACAATGGGTGGTATTTAACTGAATCTATACCCCACTCATAAGCCTTTTTGGCAGATTCTAGCATCATCTCCTTACTCTCACCTGGAAGACCAAAGATTAGATGACCACAGACATTAAGTCCCATATTTTTAGCTTTTTTAATTGCTTTTTCTACATTTAGAGTATCGTGTCCTCTATTTATTCTCTTAAGAGTATCATCATATACAGATTGAATCCCATACTCTATCCATATCTCATACTCTTTTGAAAGCTCTACTAAATACTCTAATACCTCATCACTAACACTATCACTTCTTGTTCCAATACTAAGTCCTACTACATCTGGATACTCTAAAGCTCTATCATAAAGAGTTTTTAGTGTCTGAAATGGGGCATAGGTATTTGTAAAGGCTTGAAAATAGACTAAGAATTTTTTAATTCCTCTTTTACGAAACTGATTTTGCGTATTTGTAACTTGTCTATAGAGTTCTAATAGTTGGAGGTTAAGAATTGGATTTGATTTTGATTGAAGATTTAGAAAAGTTTTACCTGCATTTTTAGCAAGATTTGGGCTAAAGGATTCATTTAGGCAAAATGTACAACCACCTTTAGCTACTGTTCCATCTATATTTGGACAGGTAAATCCACTCAAACCTACTGGTACTTTACCAACACGCTCTTTAAATCTACTTTTTAAATACCTTCCATAGGTATAGAGTATTTTATCTCTCTTATTACAACTCAAGAGCTACTCTCCACTACAATTAGAAGATTTAGCACACCCTCCAGCGAAATAGCTTCCATCAAAACTAACTAAAGAGTACTTACGGTCATCTCCCAAAGCATCAATTAGACCATCTATAGATAGGAAACCTAGACTATCAGCTCCAATATACTCAGCAATCTCTTTTGGAGTATATCTAGTAGAAATTAGCTCCTCTTGAGTTGGTGTATCGATTCCATAACGGCAAGGGTACTTAATCTCTGGAGATGCTATACGCATATGAACCTCTTTTGCTCCTGCACTACGAAGCATTCTTACAATTTGACGAGATGTAGTTCCCCTAACTAATGAATCATCAACAATAGCTACTCTTTTTCCCTCAATTAGATGTTTAATTGGAGATAATTTTAGTTTAACTTTAAGGTCTCTAATTTGCTGTGTTGGTTCAATAAAGGTACGCCCTACATAGTGGTTACGTACTATTGCCATCTCAAACCTAACTCCTAATCCCTCAGCAAATCCCATAGCAGCTGATACTCCACTATCTGGAACAGGTAATACAATATCTACATCAGCAGGAGTCTCTTTTGCCAAGATTTTACCCATTCTTGAACGCATCTCATATACATTCTTGCCATCAATAATACTATCTGGTCTAGCGAAATATATATATTCAAAAGCACAAGGGTGATAATCTGGCTCAAATATCTGCTCACTTATAGGCTCTTTTCCCTCTTCAAATATAAGCATCTCACCTGGGCGTACATCTCTAATAAACTCAGCATTTACAAGGTCTAAAGCACACGTCTCACTAGCAACGATATAACCACCATCAGGGAGTCGTCCCATAGATAGAGGTCTAATACCAAATCTATCACGAATTACAAACATCTTTGAACGACTTTGAATAATAAGACAGTATGCTCCCTCGATTTTACCAAGCATATCTTTAATTCTATCTATAAGATTATCTTTTTGACTTTTTGCTACTAAATGAACAATATTTTCAGTATCCATCTCTGTTTGAAATATTGCTCCACGCTCAATTAATCGTTCTCTAACCTCTTTCTTATTTACAAGATTTCCATTGTGAGCTACACTTATCTCACCAAGTTTATAACGAGCAAATACAGGCTGTGCATCAAGAACAGAAT
>WGFZ01000018.1 GCA_015491955.1 Nitratifractor sp.
AACCCTAGAGGGACGAGTCGTTCCTACTCACCCTGCTCTACCTTATAATGGTTGGGAACTTGTTGATATTGCTAGAGGACTTGATATTGATATAGAAGATATAATTAATCTTACACCTAAACTTCCAAAAGATAAAGGCTTTAAAGATATTCCCTTTGATGATTTACCAGATTACTTTGATGTAACAGGAAAAGAGTACCGTGGATATATCTTAGATATTTCTCAAAAAGAGGTAGGAGTTCCTAAACTTCAAGAGCCTCAAGAGTTAGAGAGTTATGATGGTAGTGTTGTTTATCGTTGTAATTTAGGTACACAATTTTCACCATTTACAGCAAAGAGTCATCAACTCAATATGGAAGCAAAACTATTGGGTTCAGCTCAATTTGCTACAACTGCAAAACTAAAAGAGGGAGATTTGGTTAAGTTCACTCAAGATGGGATAGATTATGAAAGGGTGTTTCATATCGATACTACAATGAAAGGGACTGTAGCTATAAATCCCACATTCGATAAAGGGCTAAGTAGCTTTGCGATATGCTCTTATAGATTCAGCCCCATAAAAATAGAGAAGATAGGGAAAGTCAATGAGTAAAAAAATCAATATTACAATTGATGGTAAAGTTTGTGAGACAATAGAGGGTGAATATCTTCTAAATGTAGCACGTGCTAATGGAATTTTTATTCCAGCCATCTGTTATTTAACCCGCTGTTCACCTACCTTAGCATGTCGGATATGTCTTGTAGAAGCTGATGGTAAGAGGGTTTACTCCTGTAATGCCAAAGCAAAAGATGGAATGGTTGTTACAACAAGCACTGAAGAGATTCTTGAAGAGCGTCGAGCAATTATGGAAGTTTATGATGTTAATCACCCTCTTCAGTGTGGTGTATGCGACCAACATGGTGAGTGTGAACTACAAAACTATACACTAGAGCTAGGTGTTGATTCTCAAAACTATGCCATTGCAGATACACTTCGTGAGACTAAAGAGTGGTCAAGTGTTCTTCACTATGATGCTGGTCTTTGTATTGTGTGTGAACGTTGTGTAACTGTATGTAAAGATATGATTGGTGATAGTGCTATTAAGACAGGAAGACGTGGTGGTGATCCTGTTGATAAGGCTTACAAAGAGACAATGCCAAAAGATGCTTATGCTATGTGGAATAAACTCCAAAAATCTATCATTGTTCCAAGTAATGGTACAGAGTTTACTAACTGCTCAGATTGTGGTGAGTGTACAGCTGTATGCCCTGTTGGAGCATTAACAGAGAGAGACTTTGTTTATAAGGCAAACCCTTGGGAACTAAAGACTATTCCTGCTACTTGTGCTCACTGCTCAAGTGGTTGTCATCTATATTATGAGACACGTTTTGAGTCTATTGATAATCCAAAAGAGATAATTTTCCGTGTTAAAAATGAGTGGAATTTCCAATCTCTTTGTGGTGCAGGACGCTTTGGCTACGATTATGAGAATCGTAATGTTAAAAAAGACAAAGAGGCATTTAATAGAGCTATAGAGGCTATAAAAAAAGCTAATACTATTCGTTTCTCTTCTATGATTACTAATGAAGAGGCTTTAATGCTTCAAAGACTTAAAGAGAAAAGAGGTATTAAGCTCTTCAATCCAGAAGTTAGACCTTTCCAACGCTTTTTAGAAGCCTATGCTAAATCTAGTGGTAAAAGTCTATATGGAAGTGATTACAAGCAGATTATGAATGAGAGTGATTTTGTAATAAGTATTGGTACTTCACTTCGTAATGATAACCCTAATGCAAGATATGCTTTCAATAATGTTCAAAAGATGAATAAAGGGGCTGGTCTATACTTCCACCCTGTTGGTGATACACTTATTCCTACTTTTGGAAAGAGTATAGAGACTATAACTCATAAAGTAGGTCAAGAGGAGTTAGCACTCTATCTAGTCCTAGACCTATTTGCCAAAAAAGATGATTTACCAAGCTATCTAACTGATTATCTCAAATCTTTCCACGAAACTCGTAAAAAAGTTATAAAAGAGCGAGTTATGAAAGATGTTACAGAGATTGTAAAAGACCCAGAGAGTGGTGAAGAGAAAGAGGTTAAGAAAAAAGTTCCTGAGATGGTCGAAAAAGAGGTTGAATATGACCACAATCTCCTAGTGGAAGCTCTTGGAAGTAATCCAATCTCTTTTGCTGAAAACTTTGAAAAGATGATGAAGAGAAAAGAGTCCTTTGCCCTTATCGTAGGTGAGGATCTTTATGGCTCTCCTCAGTGGGAAAATTTGGCAAAACTCTCTGCTATGGTTGAGAAGTATTGTAATATAAAACTTGCTATGATTCCTCCAAAATCTAACGCATTGGGTGTTGCACTAATTTGTGATTTAGATGATGAGATAGAGGGGTATGTAGTTGGATATAATCAAATTGGAGATTTTACTCTAAGTGCTTTAGGTGATGGAGATTTAGATATGCCAGCTATCAATCAGCAAGAGGGAACTCTAACTACAATGAATAAAAGAGTTGTTCCTACCAATGCAGCACTAGAGTATGGTGGTTATAATCTAAATGATATTATGAGTGCCATAGGGCTAGGAAAAACTCTAAGTGTAGATTGGACAATGGAACTACCAGTAGATAAAGGTTTCCAAGCTGTCGCTTTTGATGATTTAGAAGATGGTTTCCTTAATGATGGTACAGAGATTAGAGGTTATGAACTTGCCTCTATAAAAGGACGTGCCTCTACTGCAAAAGCTAAACCAGCATCTCAAAATAGTATTTTAGATGGTGAGATTGCTTACCGCTGTAATCCACAACGACAATTTAATGATTTCACAAATAAGGCTCATCAAATATTTGAAGAGTTCGCTCTATATGCTTCAAAAGAGAAAGCAAAAGAGTTAGGTGAGAGAGTTGAAGTGGAGTTTGAGAATGGTACACTAAAACTTGATGTTATTGTAGATGAGAGAATGAGCGGAGAGATTGTGGCAATTCCCGATTTTAAAGCATCAGCAGATGTATATAGCCTATTTGGTGAACATCGCTATGCTAATGTAACTCTGAAAAAGGTGTAAGTGATGGATGGATATATTATAGGAACAGTCATCAAGGCGGCTCTAGTATTAGCAATTATATCGGCTCTAGCTGGATTTGGAACATACTTAGAGAGGAAGGTTCTTGCATTTATGCAACGCAGACTAGGGCCTACTCATGTTGGTCCTTATGGACTTTTACAAATTCTTGCAGATGGAATTAAACTCTTCACAAAAGAGGATTTTATCCCAAGTGGTGCAAATAAATTTATATTTATGTTAGCACCAGTTATTACTGCAATGACAGCTTTTATCGCACTTGCAGCAGTCCCTCTACTACCAGAGTTTAATCTATTTGGTATTACAGTACACCCTATTGTAGCTGATATTAATATCGGTATTTTATTTGTTTTAGGAATGATGGCAGCAGGACTATATGGTCCACTTCTTGCTGGAATGTCTCAAAACAATAAATGGGGACTACTTGGAGCTGCACGTACAGCAATACAGTTTTTAAGTTATGAAGTTGTTACAGGTCTATCTATTCTTGCTCCTATTATGATTGTTGGTTCATTATCACTAATAGACTTCAATAACTATCAATCAGCAGGAATTGGAGATTGGTTAATTTGGAAGCAACCATTAGCATTTATTCTATTTTTGATTGCTGGTTTTGCAGAGACTAACCGAACCCCATTTGACCTACTTGAACACGAAGCAGAGGTTGTATCTGGATATGCTACTGAGTATAGTGGTATGAGATGGGGAATGTTCTTTATAGGTGAGTATGCTAATATGATAACTATTAGTTTCCTAGCATCTATTATCTTTTTGGGTGGATTTAATAGTTGGGGATTTATTTCTGGAGGATTAGCTATACTACTTAAAGTTAGTTTCTTCTTCTTCTTGATGCTATGGGTACGTGCCTCTTGGCCTCATATCCGACCAGACCAACTTATGTGGCTATGTTGGAAGGTATTAATGCCTTTAGCTGTAATCAATGTGACCGTTACAGGTCTTGTTATGATGTTTTAAGGAGGGGCTATGAGTCTTGAAGAGTTTAAAAATAGGAACGTCGGTACTCAAAACTACCAGATGTTAGATTTAGAGCCAAGCCCACAAACGGGCTGGGAACGCTTTAAGCGTGTGGCTAGTAGAAGTGTTAAACTTGAACTTTTTACAGGTTTAAAAGTAACTTTTAGGGAGATGATTAAAGCACTCTTTATGGGTGAGATGCATACTACAAAATATCCATTTGAAAAGCT
>WGFZ01000019.1 GCA_015491955.1 Nitratifractor sp.
ATGATATATTCTCCGAATTTTATCTATGACTCCTATCATTGTTGGAGAATATTGCCAAAGCACTTCAACTATCTCAGCAATAAGGCTCAAAATAACTATATGCCATACTTCCATCAAAAACTCTCAATCACATCAGAAAATACTCTATATAAGTTTTCAACCTCATCAATCCCTACTCTCTCATTTGGTGCGTGAATTGTGTCATTTTTTACACCAAACTCTACGACCTTTACACCATACTCAGCAAAAAATCTAGCATCACTAGTACCCCCTGCTGTAGAGTGTTTTGGTGTAATATTACAAATCTTTTGAATAGAGTTATCCAAAACTTCAACAATACGGCTATTTGGATTTGTTACAAAGGGTTTAGCCGATTGTGAAAGATTAAGGTCATAATCCATACCCTCAAAATATTGATGTACAAACTTCTCTATATCCTCAATATCTGTATGAGTATTATTCCTTACATTAAACATCATTTTAAGTTTACCAGGAGTAACGTTTGTTACCTCCATTCCAGCTCTAATATCTGTTATAACAAATTTACTTGGAGCAAAAAAATCATCTCCATTATCAAGATTAACTCCTGCCATTTTAGGTAAAACTTGTGCTACTTTGTGTATTGGATTATGTGCCTTTTCTGGATATGCGGCGTGTCCTTGAAGACCTCTTTTTTCAATTAAACCATTTATAGAGCCTCTTCTACCAATTTTTATGGCATCTCCAAATCTATCTTCACAAGTTGGCTCTGCTACGATGGCATAATCTGGAAGTAGATTAATCTCTTTTAGATGTTTTAACATAATCTGAGTGCCATAAGTTGCATCACCCTCTTCATCTGAAGTTAAAAGAAGTGATAGTGTTCCTCTAAACTCTTTAGCATCTTTCATAGCTTGAACAAAGGCACTAACACCACTCTTCATATCTTGAGAGCCTCTAGCGTATATTTTTTTATCTTCAATACGAGGAGTAAAAGGCTCACTACTCCAACCATCTCCAGCAGGAACTACGTCTATATGTCCACCAAAGCATAAATGTTCTCCATCACCAAACTTTTTATACATAAAGAGATTTTTTACTCCTCCCTCATCAAGACGAATAAGCTCAAAACCTGTTAAATACTCTTCAATAAACTCCATTAAACCTGCATCATCTGGAGTAACAGAGGGAGCGGATAGAAGGCGAATAAGTAGGTCAATAACACTCATAATAACTCTTTTGTAACGCTATCATTAGTGCTAGTAGCCCCATACCACTGCATAATTCCACCTTGATGGTCAATAATATTTTTTGCACCATTACTTTTTAGGATATGACAAACTTGTCCTGTTCTATTACCAGTACGACAAGTTAAAATTAGATACTTTTCATTACTTAAATCAATTAACTCTTTTGCCCAATCTTGAAAATGGCTTGTTGGTCTTAGTAAATCAACTCCTACAATATGCTCATCTTCATACTCATAGATCTCCCTTACATCTACAAGAATAAAATCACACTCTTTAGCCTCTCTAGCTTTAAGTAGCTCTTCCAATTCCAAAGAGTTAATCTGACTCTTTTGTAACAGTTTTTGACTTTTCATATCTATACTTTCCCAAATTAATTTCAATTTTAGTGTGCTAATTATACCCCATACTCTAAAACTTAATCTCCATTTCTATATAATCATCTCATTAGCTTATCAAAGGAGTGGATTTGCAAATTGATTATAATACATTAGAGAAGTTAGAGAAGCTCTCACATCTTAGAGTTGAAGAGGAGAAGCGTAAAGAGATTTTAGAACAACTTAGTGAAATTCTTAAATATGTAGATAATCTAAATGAGCTTGATACAGATAGACTCGATAGCTACTTCTCAACTCTTGATGGTGGAACACCTATGAGAGAAGATGTAGTAAGTAGTAATCTTGAAGTATCTAAGTCTATACTAAAGAATGCACCAAAGAGTCAAGATGACTTTTTTGTTGTTCCAGCAATTATAGAATAATCAAAGGGGATTAGTATGAAATTTAATATAAAGAAACTTCTACAAAGTATGGTAGTTCACGGAAGTTCAGACCTTCACTTAATTGCTACAAAAGAGCCACTTTTAAAGATGAGTGGACGATTAAAAGCTATTAATATGCCAAAGCTTACTGGTGATGATATTCAAGAGATGTGTTATGGACTCTTAACTGAAAAGCAAAAGAAGGAGTTTGAAGCTGAAAATGAGCTTGATTTTGCTATTCAGCTTGATGGGGTTGGGCGTTTCCGTGCCAACTACTACCGTGCAATGGACAATATGGCAGCTGCTTTTCGTATTATTCCTCTTGATATTCCATCACTAGACCAATTAAACGCTCCAGCAATCTATAAAAAATTGGTTAAAAGAGAAAAAGGGCTTATCTTAGTTACTGGTCCAACAGGCTCTGGTAAATCTACAACCCTAGCTGCTATGATTAATGAAATCAATGAGACTGAGAGTAAACATATTCTAACTATTGAGGACCCTGTTGAATTTGTTCACAAAAACAAACAATCTGTATTTTCTCAAAGAAGTGTTGGTGTTGATACAAAAAGCTTTGCCCACGCACTAAAATATGCTCTACGTCAAGACCCAGATATTATCCTAATTGGGGAGATGCGTGATAAGACAACAATCTCAGCAGGTTTAAGTGCAGCTGAGACTGGACACCTTGTATTTGGAACTTTGCATACAAACTCAGCCCCTGGTACTATTAACCGTATTATCGATGTTTTTGGTGGTGATGAACAGCCTCAAATTCGTGCGATGCTTGCTAGTTCCTTAGTCGCTGTTGTTTCACAAATGCTTCTTCCTAAAATTGGTGGAGGACGTGTAGCTACTCCTGAAATTCTTATTACAAATCACGCTATATCTAACCTAATCCGTGAAGATAAAGTCCATCAAATTGCTTCAGCAATGCAACTAGGTCAAGGAAATACAGGAATGCAGACTCAAACACAAGTAATGGTAGATTTAGTCAAACGTAAAGTTGTTGAGCGTGATGTTGCCATACAGTTTTCTAATAAACCAGATGAACTTGCTCGTTTAATTTAGCACTTATTACAGTAGATGAAAGGTAGGGCTGATATATGACATTTGCTTCAATAGATTTAATAGTAATATTTTTAGTACTCCTCTTAGGTTTAAAAGGAGCTATTAGTGGTTTTTTTAGAGAGCTACCCAATTTTATTGGACTTATAGGAGGAGTATTTCTAGCCTCTTTGGGAGCAAATTTTTTTGTAGAGCATAAGATTTTAAATATTTTTAATCCTGCTATGGAACGTATGATTATCTTCTTTGTTATATTAATTTTAATTTGGACTTCAAGCTCTTATATAGGGAAAAAACTTTTAAAAGAACAAGAAGATAGAGTTCCAAGCAAGATAGAACGTATTGGAGGATTTACTCTTACTAGCTTAAAGTATTTCTTTATATTTTCTATAATTATCTCTACCCTTTACCAAACGCCAAAAATTCAAAACAAGATAAGGAAACAGACTAAAAACTCTATTTTGTTTCCAGTTTTAATGGAGGCAGGGACTACACTAGTTTCACTTCCCTCTTTTAGAGAAGTTCCCCATAAAAAAAT
Organism: Nitratifractor sp.; assembly: GCA_015491955.1. Taxonomy (GTDB): domain Bacteria; phylum Campylobacterota; class Campylobacteria; order Campylobacterales; family Sulfurovaceae; genus Nitratifractor. The sequence goes on from WGFZ01000019.1 coordinate 3,593, forward strand.
ATAAAAATAGGTACTAAAATGGTTACATACGATTTTTTATTACAAGAGCTTAAGAGAATCCTCAAAGAAAAAAAACTAAAATTCACTCGCCAAAGAGAATTGGTACTAAAAGCACTCTATGAAAACTCAGGACACTTTTCACCAGAGGAGATATATAACCTTATAAATGAGATTGCTCCTGAATCTAAAGTTGGAATTGCGACAGTCTATCGGACACTTAGCCTTCTAGAAGAGGAGGGATTAGCAGACTCTATCTCTTTTGGAGCAGAAGGTAAACGTTATGAGATTGGTCTAAAAAAGCACCACGACCATCTAATATGTATTGGCTGTGGAAAAATCATTGAGTTTTTTGATGAGACAATTGAAAGACAACAAGAGAGTGTAGCCAATAGATTTGATTTTGAGATGACTGAGCATAGTATGAAGATTATTGGCTGGTGCAAAGAGTGCCAAGAGATACGAAAAAATGAACAAAAAGAGGAAAAACATTGATATTTGATAACCAATATATTCAAGAACGTATTAAAAAAGTAGAAACTCTACGTCAAGAGGGGATAAATCCTTATCCTGCAGGTAAAACAAAAGGTACTCCATCTAAAGAGTTCATTGAGACAAATAAAGACCTTTTAGAGCGTCCAGAGGGTGAACGTATAGAACATACACGCCATACTAAACTAACAGGTAGAGTTAAATTTGTTCGTATTATGGGTAAGGCATCTTTTGCTAAACTTGAAGATAGCCAAGGTCTTGTACAAATCTATTATAATAGAGATGATTTAGCAGAGGGGTACTACAATAAAATAAAAAAACTTATAGAAGTTGGTGATATTATAGAAGCAGATGGTTATCCTTTTGTAACACGTACAGGAGAGATAACTCTACACTGTACCAATTTAAATATCGTAACTAAAGCTATCCACCCTCTCCCAGAGAAGTTTCACGGCTTAAGCGACCAAGAGATTCGTTATCGCCAACGCTATCTTGATATGATTATGAATCCTGAGGTAAAGGATACCTTTAGACTAAGAAGTCGTATAGTATCGCTTGTTAGAC
>WGFZ01000020.1 GCA_015491955.1 Nitratifractor sp.
AGAGGTGGGTAATCTATCGAGAAAAGAAGCCTTAAAGTATCTATATGAGCATAAAAGAGGTTTTTTAGATGAGTTAGAGAAGTATCTTGATGAAAAGTTACTTCTTGGATTTGAACTAACAGGTATTATTAGGAGAGGGCAGGAGATTAATAATAAGAATAGTTGGCAGCTTACCCAAGAGGGTGAGAGAGTCTATAGTAATCTATATAAAAAACGATTAAAACCATCTCTATTAACACAATTACAATATTTTACAAATCGTTTAATTGACCGTTTATAGTAGCCCTCTAAATGAAGTATCTCTACTATTGGATTCCTACGCCATATAGGATACATCTTTTAAATTTTAAAGATGAAATTTCTAAAAAATCTATTCTGTATAGAGATATTTCTGATATTAAAGATAATGACTTTATTAGACTATTAAAGTTAGAGATAAATTCATATAATTTTGATTTAAAGATGACTCTTTTTGATGGAAGAAGAGTTAATAAAGATAGAGAGATTCTTCAAGAGAATGAGTTAAAAGATTTAAAGAGAGTCTCTGAATATAGATTAAAATGTATCAGTTATGATGAGAATGGATTTGTAACTTATAAACTACCAGAAATGGATAAATTTGCTTTGGAGCTTCTCTCTAGGCAAGTTTATCATCTCTATAAAGACTATTTTCATAAACATGAATTTCATGACCCAAATAATGATTCAATGCTTATTGCCAATCTCTCAAATGAAAGAGTCTCTAAACTCTTTTTAGTAAGATATTATTGTGAGCTTTATGTAAATAAGTTTGAAAGTTATAAGAGTAACTTTGAAGGAATTACTCCTCAAGAGATTTTTGAAGAGTTTAATCAATCTCTAAAGGGTATTAAAAGATAGCAATTAAAGATATTATTAGTGATATTCAACAGGCAAAAGAGAGTCTAAATAATTTAAAAGGAGAGATGAGCTACGCAAAATTTCTTCTTTTTATTCTTGAGAGAGAGGGAACTAGAAGAGCTTTTGAGCATTATAAGATGCTCTTTTCAAAGATGGAGAGTGATTTTGATATTATGCAATCGCGTTATGAGTTTTTATATGAGAGGATTGATATTTTTTATGCAGATCGGGTAAATAAAATGCAAACAATTCTAGCTTAGCTTGGTATATTATTGGCTATTGTTACATTTATTTAATCCAAGCAAGAGCTTAGGAGTACTATTTTTTTGTACTACCTTTACTCTTTTTTATATCATTCTTACTTACTTTTGTAATCTTTTTTGTTGATTTTGGACTCTTCTTTAATGATTTATTTTTACTCTTTTTTACTGAAGTATTTTTATCTTGAGATTTTTTGGCATCTTTTGACCCCAATCCTACAGCGGAGAATACTTTAGATAGAGATTTACGTAGAGCAGAGGGGTGTTTTCTATCGGAGTGAATTTTAGTTGATTCAAATACTAATAGAGCTTTATTGTGGCGATATTTCTCATTTCTTTTTTCGTGATCTTTTACCTCTTGAACCATTTTTCTATATTGAGCCTTTTGCTCAGGCGTAGCATTTGCTTCATTAAATTCTGGAAGAGTACCAAAGATACTTGGTCCATCTTTCATCGTACGTCTAGGAATTTTTGTAGATTCAAAAACTTCTAAAGGTTTACTAAGTGGATGAGCATACAAGAGACCTACACTAGTAACCAATAGAAGATTTAAAATAGTACTTCTTAGTTTCATCAATATTTCCTTTAGATATTAGATAAATAAGATAGATAATACCCAAAAAATACTATATAAGAGGATTTTTTATCTTTTAACTCTTTTCAAAAAGAGTCTTGCGGAGACATTATTTGGGTCTAATATTAATATATTATTATATATATTAATAGCAATATTGATATTATATTTTGATTCAATAAGTGCTTTTAACTCTAAAAAAGATATATCAGTAGGGTATAGAGTAAGCATTTTTTGAGTAATCTTTTTAGCATCTTTAAAATCTTTCTCTCCTATTAATGCTTTTACTGCATATAGATTTGCATAATAGTTAAAAGAGTCCTTTTGTAAAATTGTATAGGCAACTAATTTAGCCTTTTCCCAATATTGTGTCTTTAGATAGACTCTACAAATACCCAAACGTGGTTCAATTGAACTAGGAATAAGAAAAGATGCCTTTTGATAGTATTTTAGAGAATCTTGGTATCTATTTGCTAAAAAGAAGAGCCACCCTAAGCGAAGATTTAAGGTATATCCTTTAGGATATTTTTGATATATTGGTTTTAGTATCTTTATAGCCTCTTTATAATTTCCCATATTCTCATACCTAAAAGAGTCGGCATAACTTTGTTTGATACTACTATTAGCAAATAGTATAGTAAAAGTTAGAGTTATCATAAATATAATCTTCAAGAGATTCTCCTTAAATAGTTATTTTCTCCCCAAGTGATTTTTGAAAAACCTTTACTTGATTTGTCAAGAGTGATAGTTCCAAATGAGGAGATTATAGTACCTTTTGTGATTTTATAATCAAAGTCTCTTCGGGATATATTTGGAATAAAAGTACTAAAAAATTCCAAAAGAGTACGTTTAAATTTTGATTCAATTAGTTTTATTGGAATAGTATCTTGGTAGCTAATATCCTCTAAATTTGACAAAGGAATGCGAGGAGCTAATAGAAAAAGTTTTGCTAATATACTATTAGTATCTCCTTCATAGTTATAAAAATAGAAGTATGAATCATTATTGTAGAAGAATAGACGGTTTTTACTATCTGTAAAATAAAATTCTCCTAAATAGTTCATATCTACTTTCCACTCTTGTATTCCTATTAACTCATTTTCTTTGTAGTATTCAAAACGCATAACATCATCTAAAACAAATCCAAGTTGCATTTGTAGAAATTTGTTTGGAAGTATAGAGCTAATTGACTCTTCCTCATTTGGTAGAGAGTGAAAGAATAGTCTATTGCTTGATTTATAGATTAGAAATCTAAAAGGTATAGTTGCACTTCCAAGTGTTGGTAAATATTGTACTTGTATATGTAGGTGAGGTTGGGGTGAGTAACCACTATTTCCACACTTTGCAATTATTTGGCCTAAATGGATATATTCACCCTCTTTTACTAAGATAGAGTGTTGCATTAAGTGGCTAAGTTCTACATAAAACCCTAAATCACTTCTAATAACAATATAGTTTCCCCAATTATTAATTCTATCGACAGTTCCTATTATATTATCTACTAAATCACCTCTTAAAGATACTACATATCCACTAATTGGAGATATGATACTTTGTCCAAAACAATAATAATCTTGAGGAAAATTACCCTCATTATCATAACTTTTACCGTTTTTTTCTATTACAAAATCATAAGCATAACGCCAAGCTCCCTTATGAGTCCATTTACCATTAAAACCTTGATATACGTTCCAATTTCCACTAAAAGGGAGGGCAATATTTGCAACATTTGGCCCAAATCTAAAGAGTGTTTGAAGATAATAGCTCAAAGACTCTTCAGGAGATTTTTTAATAATTTTATTGAAGCCTTTGTATTGTATTGTACCTAGAAGAAAGAGCATAGGGATAATAACCATATTAAAAGGTAGAGTAAATATAGGTATAGAGTAGTAGTTGAAAAATACTTGTGTAGCATCAACAAGAATAACACCAAGAGCTACTCCAAGAAGAGCTATTACATAGTTATATAGTGTAGGTAAAAGGAAAATTCCACCAAGTGCTAAAGATATTAGTATATAGTTAAAAGCGTAGTGGTCATTTAATGCTCCAACCCAAGAGTCAATTAAAAGAGTGTGTACCCCCACACCAAAATAGAATCCTATAATAGACATCATAAACATAATACGAGATACAGATAGTAATAATATAGCCATTACTATACCTGATATTGTATATGGTAAAAAGAAGATTCCACCAAGACTTTTAAAGTAGGCATTTATATATAGAGGAAGATTTAGTGTATATATAGCGTGTGATTGAAGTATTGTTGAAAATAGTCCAGAGTATTTAAGTGATGCTAGATAGGCAACTATCGTAACAATAGAAAAAGGGAGTGAGAGTATTGGGATTTTATAGTATGAAAATAGGGTACTAAGAGCAAAGGAGAATAAAAATGTTAAAACAGCAAGTAAAAATATAAGAATAAAAGATTCAAAACTAGGAGCGAATAGATAACCAACTCCCATACCAACTAAAAGAGAGTTATATAGATAAAAACCATGCTCAAGATAGGCTTGACGCATTTGGCTAAATTCAGCAAATAGTATTGTTGATAATAGGGCAAATACTCCACTAATTCCAATATCTGGATTTATGAAGGTTAAAAGCATCAATAACCCACCAGCTACTCTATTTTCTAAAAATAGAATAGCCGCATAGGGCTTGAAGAAAAATGATATTTTATTTTTCATAGAGATTATTACTTGATTTTTATATGTTCGGGTATCACTTCATTTTGATTTATTGTCTCAAGATTCTCTTTCTCTTTTATTAGATGTGATTTTCCTTCATTATCTATTAAGACTACAGCTGGGCGGTAACGAATAAATTGCATAGATTGAGTAACATTATATGCACCAACAGGTGAGATAGTTAAGATAGTTCCTCTATCTAATGGAGGTAGCATAATATGCTCAGATATAATATCAATATTCATACACAAAGGACCATTAAGCATAGATGCTTCATTGAGTCCGTTATAGTGACGGTCAAGCTCAATATTAAAATCATACCAAGTAGATGTATAAAGGAGATTTACTCCAGCATCAAGTACATACCCTTTTTTAGCATCAGGAAAACGTTTAAAGCTCTCAACAGTTGTCAATAGATAACCAGCCTCATCAATTAGATGGCGACCAGTCTCTAGGTAGAGTTTAGGGAGTGGTTTCCCATTACTATAGCTATATATAGCATCAGTGATTGCTTGAGCATAATCATCTGCTGTTGGAACAATCACTTCAGGAGATTGATATACACCCTTTAGACGGTTTTTACTTGCAAATCCTCCACCTATATCTATATATTCAATCTCATATCCAAACTCTTTTTCTACACGATTTTTTAACTGCATAAGTTTAGCAGTCTCCATACCGTAAGCTTTTGCCTCTAGCATAAATGTACCAATATGAGAATGAAGACCAGTTAGTTTTAGCAGTCCACCACTATGAATACGTTTAATAGCATCATAGGCTTCACCAGACTCATAATTAAAACCAAAACGACTCCATTGAGGGTATATTCCTGTATCCATATTTACACGTATTGCCACTGGAATAGTACGACCAAGCTCTTTTGCAATCTCTTCAAGGTCATTAATCTCAAAAAGATGGTCAATATGAATCTTTGCACCCTCTTCAACAGCAACTCTTAGAGCCTCTTTGGGTTTATATGGACCATTAAAGATAATATCTTTTCCCTCAATTCCCAAGGCTCTTGCTTTTTGGTACTCAAATTCACTAACAACTTCAGCACAGCTACCTAAATTATGAAAGATAGAGCAGATTGCATTAAGGTAGTTGGTCTTATAACTCCAGCCAAACTGAACATTAGGATACCTAGAGCTAAAAGCATCTTTTAGTACTCTATATTTATCCTCTATATCTCTTTGGCTAAATACAAATAGTGGAGAGCCATACTCTTTTGTCAATTCGTGTAAATCAACACCATCAATACTACTACGAACCTTTTGAGTCTTGTGAGGAGAGCCATATTTACTCATCATTGCAAAATCTACACGATTTATTGTAGGCTTAGTATAAGACATTTTATAGTTCCTTTGTTGTAATTAATTTAGAAAATTTAGAAAAATCTGTAATAAATTCATCTGTATATCGTACATATAGTTTTCCATCAGGGAAGTCTATATTCTCTTTTACATCTTCTCCAGAGGCTAGTTTTACAAGCATTTGAGGTAGATTTACACCCACAGCAGTAGCAAAATAGACCCAAGCAGGAAAACGAGGATTTATCTCTATGATATATAGACCATCTTGACAAGCCATACACTCTAACTCAAAAGCTCCTCTCCAATTTGTCTGTTCTACAAAATCTTTGGCAGTTTGCATAAGCTCTTTATGCTCAATAGTAATACCAGTCCAAATTTTTCCTAACTCTGTTGTAGTTAGTTTTTTTATAGATACAGCTCCTACAAGATGCCCTTTGCCATCTCCTAGTCCGACTAAGTTTATCTCTTCACCCTCTATAGTCTCTTGAACTAAAAGTGGAAAGCCCCACTCTGAAGATATTTTATAAAAATACTCAATAGCACTCTTTATATTATGGGCTTTATAAGCTTTGTAGTAGTTACCTTTAACCATAACAGGAAAAGAGAGTTCTTCACAAGCTTCTTCCAACTCTTTTACTGAAGAGACCTCTATAGTCTTTGGGTGCTTTATGTTTAATTTTTTAGATAGATTTGTTAACTGGCTCTTATCTCTTAACTCAAAATGTTCCATAGTTGGCAAAAAGGTCTTGATACCCATTTGCTCAAGCTCTTCTTGGTATTTGATATATAAGGGTAGTTCAGCATCAAGATTTGGAATGATAAGTTCAATATCTGTATCTCTTTTTATAGTCTCAAGTCTTGTTTTTAGCTCATTAAAGCCTAAAGATGGATAGGGCATTAGATATATCTTTTGAAAGATATTCTCAAAATAGTCTGCTGGTTCATTTGGGTCATAGCTCAAGCCTATAAGGCTATAATCCTCTTTAAGACTCTTTGCAACAGGATAACCTGGTGCTGGATTATCAGTAGCATTAAGACCACTTAAAGCTATATTTTTAATCATTGAAATAATCCATAAAGCTTTAACTTAGTAAAGAAATCATTAATATCAATATACACGTCCTCTAAGGAGACATTATATTTTTTAGAGATAATTTGACTTATCTCCTCTTTATCTTTGCCATCTTGGATTAGCTCAAATATATCCTTTGCACTACCTCCAAGTTGATATGAGTTTCCCATTGATGGGTCAAAAGCGATATTATTTTCATCAATCATTAACTGTTTGAGTTGCATTAAAAATCCTTATATTAGAATGTATGAGTATATGATAGTAAGAATGTATTACTATGAGCATTTGAAACATCTTTAAACTTTGAGTACTCATATTGAGCTTTTATAGATGATGTTGAAGATATAGCATATTGTGTACTTAACTTTATACCACCTTTATACTCTTCACCAAGATTATAGACTGTAAAACCACCATTATCTACCATATATACTCTTTTCCCAATCCAACCAGAGATAGTGGTTGTCCAAGGACCATTGTAGTTACTCAAACTAAGACCAAAAGAGTGGTAGTTATTGTTAAGAGAGTGAGAAGTAGCATTATTTATATGAATATAGTTATAGTCAGCTTGTAGATAAAAACTTCCTATAGAGCTATAGTAGTTTCCAAAATTATAACCAGCGTGTGGATTGAGTTGCCAAATGTGTAGAGATGGTGTACTATTATGGTAATCACTATAATAGAGGTTAGCACCTACATTATACTTTAGATACTTATAGTAACTAGCACCTAGCATAAAGACTTTACCATTATCAGTTTGAGTATCACCACTTGCAATATAGTGAAATCCAGCCTTATATAATAGGTTATACCCTTGATAGCGTGTATATATAAATGTAAGATCTGATTGGTCAAGCTTAGAACGTGTACTAGAGCCGTTATAGTATATCTTTGTATGCTCCAAATTTAATTCTGCTTTATTTAACCCCTTCTTTACAGATGTATATAATCCAGCAACAAAACCGTGATTTTTTGTCGTACCACCACCATATTTAATATAGGTACTATATGGCATTACTGTAGTAATCGTTGGAATAACAATAGGTTTAACAACAGAGCCACCTGCTAATAATAGACCAGATGAAGCAATAGCCATCAGACTCTTTTTCATTTTCTTCCTTATCAAATTAATATTTTATACTCATAAGTTATCATTATAATATTTTTTACTTGTAATACTCTTAATAAAATTAATTAAAAGAGATATTTGTATTAATTATTTTTTAAGATTTCATAAGAGAGATATTATATTTTAATCATATAATTAGCATAAAAATATTACCTATAACAGGAAAAGAGATATGCTTCAATTCAAAAAAATCAACTTTTGGATATAATCCACAAATCTATTTGAAAATTACGAGGATAGCTACGTGATAACCCTCAAGGAAGCACTTTCTAAATCAACACAAGAGTTAAATGAGATTAAAGCTGAGCTTAAAAAAAGAGCCAATGAGAATGCCTTAAA
>WGFZ01000021.1 GCA_015491955.1 Nitratifractor sp.
CTTTTGATAAAAAAGTAAAAAAACTTACTAGAGAGTATAAAATCAAAGTAGGTTGGGAACACTATAAACCTTCAATAACTCCAGATTCTTTATTGGTCGATGCTACAATGAGTGGAGATTTAAATAGTGCTTTTAAAAAGGCTGAGCCAAAACGTTTTAAATATCAGCAACTAAAAAATAGTTTAATAAAGTATATTAAACTATCTAAAAGTGGAGCTTGGAAAAATCTTCCTAAGTTTAAAAAGATTAAAGCGGGGAATAGAAGCCCTGCTATTTCTATAGTTCGTCAAGACCTAATCCTATCTGGTGATTTTAATCAAAATAGTGATAAGAATGAGACTCAGAGCAACTTTACACTATATGATAAATCTCTACAAGAGGCAGTAAAACGTTTTAAAGTTCGCCATGGCTTAAAAGCAACAACTACAATTGACCAAGATACGAGATACTGGTTTAATCTACCTATTGAACGTAAAATAGAGATATTACGTTTAAATCTCGATAGAATTAAATGGCTTTGGAGAGATGAAGCTAATGTAAGAATTGAACTAAATATTCCAGCATTTAGACTATATCTATATGAAGGAAAACATTTAGTAGATACTATACGAGTAGTAACAGGCAGACCAAACCACCCTACACCAATTTTTCATAATATTATGCAATATATTGTTGTAAATCCCTATTGGAAGATTCCAGAAAGTATAGTAAAATCAGAGATGTTGAGACATCTAATTAACGACCCTTATTATTATGAAAGACGAGGAAAAGTTTTACACTCTGATTGGGGTGAGGACTCCCCTAGAGTTGACCCAGGAAGTGTAAATTGGGCGAAATATAGAGCCAAAGGAAGACATATTCCATACTACTTTATGCAACTACCAGGTACATCTAATGCTCTAGGAAAAATTAAATTTCTATTCCCAAATAAATACTCAGTATATATACATGATACGCCAAGTAAAAGACTATTTTTTAAAAATATAAGAGCATTTAGTCATGGGTGTATGAGAATCCAAAAACCAAGAGAGTTACTAAAAGTTCTTGCCCAATATAATGATAATATCGATGTAGATGCTATTATGGCTCAACTAAAGACTAGAAAAAAAGATACTATATCCCTTCGACACCCTATCCCTGTAGATATTGTATATTTAACATCCTTCATAGATGACTATGGCAATCTAAACTTCCGTAAGGATATATATGGATATGATAAATTTCAAATGAAATATTATGCCTATAATCCTAATCATAAACTATGGAATTATAGAAGCAATAAAAAAGATACTAAATCTAAATAAAAAAATTAATGCTAAATATTTTTATTTAAATCAAAAATATCTTTAGTCCAATTGCACCGTGAGCACCAATTACAAGGGACTGCTCTATATCAGCAGTCTTGGAAGGACCTGCCAAAAAAGTCCCATAACTAATATTTGATAGGTCTATTTTAGAATATGCCTCTTGCATATTTGATACTATAGTATCTTTTGAAAGTATTATTAATATATTTTTAGAGAGTGTAATTATTGTTCTTGGATAGTTATCATTCCAATCTACCCATACAGCACCATTCTCAGCTACACCAATTTTCCCTTCAATAATTGATAAGTCCCAAGTCTGATTTTTATCTAACTTATCTTGCTCTAAATAGTATTTACGTGTATCTATTATCTTAGTTGTAGATGAGAAATATCTATCTATTAAGCTATTAAAATCCTTTTCTCTATCTACAATTATAGCCTCTCCTCCTGCTAATTCCAATGCTTTGGTAAAATCATCTATAGGATTAGTAGATTGCCAACAACTATCTAATAATCTTGGTTTTGACAAAGGTGTATTATTGACTTTTGTAAGATTCTTAAATATTTGACTCTTACTACTCATTTCTTAATCTCCTTATATATTTCATAGAATGAACGCTTCGATACTTTTGGTATCTCCCTCTCCTCGCCCCAAATATTAAAACGGTTATATATTAAAGAGCGTGGAGCTAAATCTACAAATACTCTAAATATCTTCATTATAAATCTTCTTAATCTAGGATGATTTAATAAGAGAGCTACCATTTTAAGGATTCTTCTTTTAGTTTTATACTCAGGAGCCTTAATAGCTTCATATCTTTTAAGATATAGTTGATGATGAAGGTCAATTTTAGAAGGACAAACCATATCACAAGAGCTACAAAGTGTACAAGCAAAAGGTAAAGAAGCATACTCAAACAATGAACCTGAAAGTGCTGAACCAATGGGACCGGGTATCACACTCTCATAACTATGCCCTCCACTTCTACGATATACTGGACATGTATTCATACAAGCACCACATCTAATGCAAGATAGAAGTTTCTCATCTTTTTTACCTAATCTCTTACTTCGTCCATTATCTACAATAACTACACATAGCCTACTACCAACTCTGGGTTTAAAAAAATGAGATGTATAAGCAGTAATAGCTTGTCCTGTAGCACTACGAGCGAGTAAACGTGTAAATATACCAAGCTCTTGACTTGATGGAATAACCTTCTCTAATCCCATACAAGCTATATGTAAATTTGGTAGTGCTGTTCCTAAATCAGCATTTCCCTCATTTGTACATACAACAAAACCTCCCTCTTTAGCAAGAGCAAAATTTACTCCCGTAATTGCAGCATCAGCCTTATAAAAATTCTCTCTTAAAGCCTTTCTTGCCTCTCTTGTTAATATGAATGGCTCACTAATATTTGGATTAGTCCCTAAATTTTTGGCAAAAATTTCTGATACTTGCTCCTTTTTTATATGAATTGCAGGTAGTACAATATGACTAGGTCTATCATTTGCTAATTGAACAATCCTCTCTCCTAAATCTGTATCTGTTACCTCAATTCCTTGAGATTCTAAATATGGATTTAGTTCACACTCTTCTGTAAGCATAGATTTACTTTTAACTACCCTTTTAGCTCCCTCTTGTTTTAATATATTGCCAACTATCTCCTGAAGCTCTTTTGCATCTTCTGCCCAAAA
>WGFZ01000022.1 GCA_015491955.1 Nitratifractor sp.
ACTACAGGCAGACCAAAAGGGGCTATGCTTAGCTATAAAAATATTCTCTCCAATGCTGAATCTGCAAGATTACTTTGTAATATTACTCATAAAGATAGAGATATAGTATTCCTACCAATGTTTCACTCTTTTACCTTTTCTGTTGGTTTAATTATGCCTTTATATGTTGGGGCTTCTATCGTTATTATCCCATCTTTGAGACCATTTAGTAATATCTTTAAACAGGCTCTTTTAAAGAGAGTTACAATATTTTTTGGAGTACCAGATTTATATAATGCAGTAGCTAAGGCAAAACTCCCTTGGTACTTTATGCTCTTTAATAGTATTAGATTGTTTATATCAGGTGCTGCTCCATTGCAGACAAAAACTCTCAATGCAATAGCACAAAAATTCCGTAGAGCAAAGATGTTAGAGGGGTATGGTTTGAGTGAGAGTTCTCCTGCTGTTTGTTTAAATAGGCTTGATAAACAAAAAGAGCGTTCAGTAGGTCCTGCAATGCCTGGATATGCTGTTAATATTGTAGATGAGGATATGCTTGAGTTACCTAAAGGTGAAGTTGGTGAGATTATCTTATATGGTGATAATATTATGCAAGGTTATTTAAATCGCCCTGAGGCAACAGATGAGACTATTATTAATGGTTGGCTTCGTACAGGTGATTTGGGCTATATGGATGAAGATGGCTATCTATATATTGTAGATCGCAAAAAGGATTTGATAATCTCTAAAGGAATCAATATCTATCCAAGAGAGATTGAAGATTTAATAGATAACTTCTTAGGTGTTGAGGTGAGTGCTGTTATTGGAGTTGCTGATGATAAGAGTGGAGAGATTCCCATAGCCTATATTGAGCCAGAAGATATTGAAAATCCTCCTAATTTAAATGAGTTAAAGAGCTATTTACGTAAACACTTAGCCAATTTTAAAATACCTAAACACTTCTATATTATAGAAGAGCTTCCAAAAAATGCTACAGGGAAAGTACTTAAACGTCTGCTAAAGCAGAGATTGGCAAAAGAGGGATAATCGTATCTATCCCCCTTTAACTTTAATAATATATGATGGCTCCATATTAATACTATGCCAGATAGTTGTACCATACTTTCTTGCATAATACTCTAAAAGCAATCTTTGAAGAGTAGCTTCAGTTGAGGGGTGAAACCAACCATCGTTACTAATTAAAATTAATCGTTTAGGGTTATCTTCATATAGACGCTCACTAGTACCCTCATAACAGACTCCTACTCTATACTCCTTTTTATCTATAATGAAATTACTAGCCTTAGAGGCTGGAGTATAATCAGGAGCTCCATCAAAAAATATCCTATTGACTATCTTACTAGCCCAATTAGGTAAGGGATTACTCTCTCCAAAAGGAACAAGTACAATTTTATTTGCCAATTTATACTCCCCTTTATGAAAAAAATAGGCAGAATTTCTATTTTGCCCTTTGGAAGTAAGATATAAAGAGCCAATAATTATGTCAATCTTTTGTGAATAACTTTTGATTATCTCAAGTAGTTTAGGACTCTTATTTAAAAAGATAGGTAGAACAGATTCAGGTAAAACAACTAGTTTTGCCTCTTTTTTAATAGCTAAATTTATACTATTTAAAGCACCTCTTACTTGTGGACGTAGATACTCTTGTCTCCATTTCTTCTCTACTTGGATATAACTTGATACTAAAATGGTACTCTTAGATGAATTTTTGATTATATATGTCTTTGAGGAGTTATAGGCAAAGGTAAGAGTAATAAGTGCTAAGAGTATAAAACCAACTCTATTAATATGAGGACTCTTTTTTATAGTTAATATATAGATTCCAATTAATACTAAAACAAAAGAGAGCTTATCAACTCCAAAATAGCTATGAACCAATACCAATTCAGGCTTAAACCAATTAAATCCAAATGGATGAATATAGCTCATAATTAATAGACTCAGAGCTTTAAATATAGATGATGATATATTGGATATTGATGCAACTTTTTCACTACACATTGCAAATAGCCAAAACTCAAATGCATATATTAAGGCTATTATAAAATCTATAAAGGGTGTAGCTAGTGGGTGTTTGTAGTGAATAAAACTAATTCCAATCCAATAAAACCAAAAAATACCTATAAAAAAACCACTCCAAAACCAAGTTTTTTTATCTCCAATCAGTAAAAGAGTAAAAAATAGAAGTGCCAAGAGTGTCTCAAGAAATCTATTTTCTACCCCAAAATAGCTCATATAGATAAATATTGAACCACTTAAAGCGATAAAAAAGCCCCTTGTTAATAGGGAAATGTTAAAATATTGCGAAATTTTTTCCAACAAAAGGATACTCCATGTCTCAAGGTGCATTAGCTCAATTTCTACCACTTATTCTACTCTTTATAGTCTTTTGGTTTTTAATTATTCGCCCACAGCAAAAACAGCAAAAGGCTCACAAAGAGATGCTTGAAGCTCTAAAAAAGGGAGATAAAGTCGTTACTGCTGGTGGAATAATTGCAGAAGTTGTTAAAGCAGAAGAGGATTATTTGAAAATCAAAATTAACGATGATACTATTGTACGTGTTGAGCGTAGTTATATAGCGCGTAAAATATAAACTCTAAGGATAGCTTATAATGCAAAAGCTTAATTATAGAGTAGTGATATTTATCGCTGCTATGATTTTTGGAGTAGTCTTCTCTATCCCTTCACTTACTCAAAGTCAGAGTGGTAAGAAGATTACTCTTGGTCTTGATCTTCAAGGTGGGCTTCATATGCTTCTTGGAGTTAAAAGCAATGAGGCAGTTAAATCTCGTCTTAAATCTATCGCTGGAAGTGTAAAATATATATTAGAAGATAATGATATTGTTATTGATGAATTATCAGTAGATAGTTCTGAAGTAGATTTTAAAGTACTTGATAGTGATGATATTCCAAAGGTGAAGGCTCTACTAAAAAAGGAGTTAAGTGGTGTTAATATTATTGAAAATAATGGCGAATTTGCTATAAGTTTAACTCCTAAAGAGATTATTAAAACCAAAAAACAGGCTATCGACCAAGCTGTAGATACTATTAGAAATCGTCTTGACCAATTTGGATTGGCTGAGCCTACTGTTGCTAAACAAGGTACAGATAAAATCCTTGTGGAGGTTCCAGGGGTTAAGACTCCTGCTGATGAACAGCGTATTAGAGAGTTGATTGCTAGAGCAGCTCATCTTCAAATGATGGCAGTTGATGAGGATAGAGCTACACGTGTTTATAGTATGAGTCCTAATGAAGCTAAAAAGTATGGTGATGTAATATTGCCAGATGTTAAAAATCCTAAAGAGAAGTATCTACTAAGAGCAATTCCTATTCTTGATGGCTCAATGCTAACAGATGCCAAGGTTGGATTTGATAGAAATAATCAACCAGTTATCAACTTCAAGCTAAATGGTGAAGGTGCTAAAATCTTTGGAGACTTCTCAGGTAAGAGTGTTGGTAAGAGAATGGCAATTGTTTTGGATAATAAGGTCTATTCCGCTCCTGTAATTCGTGAAAGAATAGGAGGTGGTTCTGGACAAATCTCTGGTAGCTTTACGCTAGATGAGGCAAATGATGTCGCCATCGCTCTACGTTCAGGAGCTTTACTTGCTCCTGTATATGTTATGGAGAAAAGAAGTATCGGACCAAGCTTAGGAGCTGATAGTATCCGCCAAAGTACGATAGCCTTAGTCCTTGGCTTTGTAGTGGTTGTTGTATTTATGATTATCTACTATGGAATGGCTGGAGTAGTTGCGGATATAGCACTTGTAGCAAACTTATTCTTGATTTTAGCAGTAATGGCACTCTTTGGAGCGACATTAACTCTTCCTGGAATGGCGGGGATTGTATTGACAGTAGGTATGGCAGTTGATGCAAACGTTATTATAAATGAGCGTATTCGTGAACTTTTAAGAGAGGGTGTATCTATCTCTAAAGCAATAGAGGAGGGGTACTCAAATGCCTTTACTGCTATTTGGGATGCTAATGTAACTACTCTAATCTCAGCGGTCGTTTTATATGCTTATGGTACAGGTCCAATTAAAGGCTTTGCTCTTACTATGAGTATAGGTATTTTAGCTTCTATGCTTACAGCAATTCTTGGAACACACGGAATATATCAATCCCTATTAGGAAGTATAAAACGTGAAAAACTAAACTTCTGGTTTGGTATAAAGGCATAGGAGATAATATGGAACTTTTTAAATATAACAAACCGGTAAAATTTATGGGAGTAAGCCGAAAATTTGGTTTACTATCATTGGTTCTTATCCTCTTATCGTGGGGACTAATTTTTACTAAAGGCTTTAACTATGGTATTGATTTTGCTGGAGGAACGCTTATTCAGCTTAAATATAAGGGTGAAGCTCCATTAGAAAAGATTCGTTTAGAACTTACAAATCATAAATCATTCAAAGATGCAACTGTTACCTATTTTGGAAGTAGGGCTGAGGTTATTATTCGTACTAAAAGTAGTTCAGGGGCTGTGGGTAAAGATGTCGGTGATGAAGTAAGGAGTATTTTAAAAGATACAGGAAAATTTGATGTTCGTCGAGTTGATATGGTTGGACCAAAAATTGGAAGTGAACTCAAAGAGAAGGGATTAATGGCTATGGTATTAGCCATTTTAGGTATCTTGATATATGTCTCTATCCGTTTTGAGTGGCGTTTTGCTTTAGCATCAGTCTTGGCACTTGTTCACGATGTTAGTATCGCAATGGGTGCGATTGTACTTTTTCAAGTTGAGGTAAATCTTGATATTTTAGCTGCACTCTTAACACTTCTTGGATACTCTTTAAATGATACAATTATCGTATTTGACCGTATTAGAGAGGGATTACAAAAGATTAAAGACCCTGATTTAGCTGGAATTATAAATGAATCAATCACTAGAACACTCTCAAGAACTACCCTTACATCACTAACAACTTTCTTTGTTGTCTTGTCTCTATTTCTATTTGGTGGAGAGATTATCTATGGATTTAGCTTTACAATGCTTGTTGGAATTATCGTAGGAACATACTCTTCTATATTCATCGCTTCACCTCTATTGATGTGGCTAGGTTTTGATGTTAGGGCATTTAGAGCTAAAGAACTAGAGAAGCTTAAACGGGAAAAAGAGAAAGAGAAGATGAGAGCAATGTATGAACAAGGCACTCTTTAGTATATGAGGAATAGAGTTTGAGTTGGAAGCAGGGTATTAAAAGTTTTAAAGGCTATAAGAGAGATAGTATAAAAGAGTATAATTCCTCCTATCCTCTTAATAGAAAAAAGTTAATAAAAAGAGTTTTATATACTATTTTAATAAGTCTATTATTTACTCCTACTTTTGCTATGCTACCTCGTTATATTACTAAGATGATAGCAAAGGATAAGATTAATCCATCTCGTCTTAGTATCTATATCACACCTACAAATAGTTCTTTAATAATAGCAAAGCATCAAATAGATAAATCTCGAATACCTGCTTCTGTTATTAAACTAACAACAACCTATTCAGCTCTTTTAGAACTTGGTCCATCTTGGAAGTGGCCAACAGATATTTTATATACTGGAACTATCAAAGATGGAACAATTACAGGTGATATTATCATAAAACCCTATGGAGACCCAACTCTATCTTGTAAAGACCTTTTGTCAATTATTAATAGAATGAAAGATATGGGAATTGAACATATCAAAGGAGACTTGATTATAGATAGGAGTTTTTTCTCAGTTGATAAACGTATCAATTCTGGCTTTGATAAGTATATACATAGTGAATATAATGCTATGCCAGATGCTTTGATGTTTGATGACCATCTTTGTCATATAACTATTGATACTAGAAGTGGTTTTGCTGAGGTACATAAAAAATTTCCAGATAAGAGTTTTGAGGTAATTAATAATCTAAAAGTTACTAACGATAAATCTTGTCGAGGTAGGTATAGTTGGCCTAGAATACTTATAGATGATAAGAATACTACACCCCCTAAAGTATTTTTAGAAGGGACACTATCAACACATTGCTCTCCTAGAAGAATCTCTAAAGTATTGACTTACCCATATAAAAGTTTTATCTATGCTTTTTTAGATGCTCTAAAGGTAAATAATATCTCTTTTGATGGAGAGGCAAGACTTGCAAAAACTCCAAAAGATGCAAAAGATATGATGGTACACTACTCATCTACACTACAAGAGATTATCGCTAAGACAAATAAAAAATCAAATAATCTCTATGCTAGACATATATTTTTGTTATTAGGAGCTAAGCTTTTTGGCGCTCCAGCAAATCTTTTTAAGAGTAGAAAGGCTGTTTATAAGATACTTGGAGAAAGAGATATTTTAGGAAAAGAGACTATTTTAGATAATGGTTGTGGCTTGAGTCATAAAACTAGAACTACAGCTAGAACAATACACAATTTATTAGAAGATGCTCATAAAAAATATGCTTGGATATGGATGAATGCTTTAGCTATAGCAGGAGTTGATGGAACAGTTAAACGCCGTTTTAAACACTCTGTGGTTAAGGGAAAAGCTTGGGTAAAGACTGGTACTTTAAAAAGAGCTAAAAATATAGCTGGATATGTTAAAGGTAAGTCTGGACGCCTCTATACAGTTGTAATCTTCTATAATGGTGCTGAACATTGGAAGGGACGACTCTTAGAAGACCAGATACTTGAGTGGATTGCTAGAAAAAAATAAGGAATATAATTTATGAATTTTGAGATGTACCCATTTGAAAAGTTAAATCAATTACTAAAAGATATTACGCCAAGTAGTAACTATTCACCTTTGAGCCTAACTATTGGTGAGCCACAATTTGAGACTCCTAGCTTTATACAAGAGGAGTTTTGTACTAGTTCTAAAGAGCTAAATAAATACCCTAAGATAGCTGGAGAGAGTTATTTAAAAGAGGCGATGATTGGCTATATGAAGCAACGCTTTAATATATCACTTGAACTAAATCAACTATTGCCAAGCTTTGGTACAAGAGAGCTTCTATTTAACTTTCCACAATTTTATCTATTTGATAAAAAGAATCCTGTAATGGCATTTCCTAACCCATTTTATCAAATATATGAAGGCTCTGCTATTGCAAGTAGAGCTAAGATTATTCATCTAAATCTTGAACCTGAGAATAACTTTCAACCTCAAATTGATGAAGATAGTCTAAAAAAGTGTGAGCTTGTAATCTTAAATACTCCCAATAATCCAACATCTTCTGTAATGCCATTTGAGCAGATGAAAGAGTGGGTAAAATTAGCTCTAAAACACGATTTTTTACTACTAAATGATGAGTGTTATATAGACCTTTGGTTAGATGAACCACTACCTTCACTACTTGAAGCAAGTATAGCTATTGGAAATGAAGAGTTTAAAAATGTATTGGTAATTAACTCTATCTCCAAACGCTCAAGCTCCCCTGGATTACGTAGTGGATTTATAGCTGGAGATAAAGAGATATTAAAAGAGTATCTTCAATATCGAACCTATGTTGGTTGTGCTTCACCATTGCCACTTCAAAGAGCTTCAGCTAAAGCGTGGGAAGACCAAAACCACGTTGAAGTTTTTCGTAGTAAGTATAGAAAAAATTTTGAACTTGCAAAAGAGATTTTAGGAGTTGAAGCACCAAAGGCTACCTTCTATATATGGTTAAGGGTTGGTGATGAGATTCGTTTTACAAAAGAGTTATATCAAGAGTACAATATTAAAGTAATCCCCGGTTCTTTTTTAGGGCGTAATGGTATGGGAAAAGGTTATGTACGTCTTGCTCTAGTCTATGAAGAGGATATGATGAGAGAAGCACTAACTAGAGTTGCTAAATTTAAAGAAAATTTAAAAGGGGAGTAGAATGAATCAAGAAAATCAAGAGCAAATTGACTTGGAGGCTTTAAAAAAAGACAAAGAGTTTCAAGAGAACCTAAAACTCTTAGAGTCTGAGATGAAAGCAGAGGAGTCAATAGCAAAGGGGTATCAACTTCTTGATGCAAAGCTTTTAATGGAGGCTTCTCAAGAGGAGATTAATGAGATTTTTACATTTATTGTAAATAAAGCTTTTGATAGATTGTCAGAGACTCTGAGCCAACAGCAAAAATTTGATATGTCTGACCCTGAGCAGTGGGCAACAGCTAGAGCTATATATGAACACGGTATCCAACGATATAGTGAAAATGATTTAAAAGGTGCAAAAGAGATATTTTTAGTTCTTTACTATCTTATTCAAGAACAAGAGCTTAGTGATGCTATGATGATTCATTCAGCCTCTGTAATGGCAGGACACGATTTTGATAGCTTTATTGAAAATATTGCGGATGTTAAATCTATAAATCCAAATGATGCTACAGCCTTTTTTATTACAAATTTTGTACAACCTCAAGATATTTTGCTTCAAATGTTCTCAAAAGAGGTAGCAGAGGGTAAAGCTCTATTGGCTAAGATACAAGACAATAGTAAGAGCGTTGAGAATTAAAATTAGTTTGGAGTCTTGATGAAGATTCATTTTATTGGAATTGGGGGTATTGGACTCTCAGCATTGGCTAAATTTTTAGTAGGTGAGGGGCATACTATTAGTGGAAGCGATATGCGTCAAAGTGAGATTACTGATGATTTAGCTCTAAATTTTGAAGCAAAAATCACTATTCCTCATCACAAAGATGCAGTAGAGGGTGCGGATATGGTAATCTACTCAGCAGCCGTTCGACCTAGTAATGTGGAGTATAAAAGAGCCAAAGAGCTTGGAATTGAACTTCTAAGTCGTAAAGAGGCATTAAAGTTTATATTAGCAGATGAAGAGGTATATGCAGTAGCAGGAGCTCATGGTAAGAGTACAACCTCAGCAATGCTATCAGCACTAATTCCAGATACAAATGCCCTAATTGGAGCTATTAGTAAAAGTTTTGGTTCAAATGTACGTACAAAGCCAAATAATAGAGTAGTTTTTGAAGCAGATGAGAGTGATGAGAGCTTTTTAAATTCAAATCCCTATTTAGCTATTGTTACCAATGTTGAACCTGAGCATATGGAGTATTATGAGTATGATGAAGAGCGTTTTTATAATGCCTATAAAAAGTTTTTAGAACTTGCTAAGGTTAGAGTACTAAATGCCCAAGACCAATTTTTATACTCTTTAAAAGATACTTTAGATAGTAAATACTTCTATCCATCTAAAGATATGAAAAATCTTGAATTTATTTTGGTAGATGGTGAACCACATACACGTTTTACTTTAGAGGGTGCGGGAGAGTTTGAAGTCTTTGGTTTTGGAGAACATATAGCTATAGATGCCTCTTTGGCTATCCTTGGGGCTATGGAGTTGGGTGAATCTCCCAATCTTTTAAGAGAGCGTCTTAAAAACTATAGAGGCATTAAAAAGCGTTTTGATATTATCCAAAATAGTGAAAAAATTGTAGTAATTGATGATTATGGACACCACCCAACAGAGATAAAAGCGACACTAAAGGCTATAAAAGAGTTCTCTAAAATGAGAAATCTCTCACATATAAAGGTAATTTGGCAACCTCATAAATACACTAGAACCCTTGATAATCTTAAGAGTTTTGTTGAGTCTTTTGAAGGGGTTGATGATTTAGTTATCTTACCCATTTGGTCAGCAGGAGAGATAGAGATTCCAATAGACCTCAAAGGAGCATTTAGTCGTTATGAGCCGATTATGGCAAATAGAGTAAATCGTGAAGATGGTGTAGTAAAGGTCTTAGATGAGAGTGGACAATCTATTAAAGAGTTTAAAGAGGGCTTAATTGTTGCCTTTGGAGCTGGAGATATTACATATCAGATTCGAGGGCAGAGGTGAGTGTGAAAGAGCAGATAGCTAAAAAGCTAGATTTAAACGATTATCTAAAATCCTTTAGCTCCTTTTTTGCCCGTCCTAAAGCTGTGGCAATGCAAGGTGATATTCATCTACACTATCGATTTTTAAAGGCTCTTTTTAAAGTAGAAATTCCAGAACCTCCAAAGATACCCAATCTTGAAAATAGCCTAATGCGTTTAAGTAAGCAGGGGATTTTAGGCTTAGATGAGATTTTTAATTTTATAAAGATAATAGAGTATTTTAATCGACTAAAAGCTATGGATTTATCTGAACCAGTTGGTAGTTGGATTGGTGATATTGAAGTGCCTAAAGATGTGATAGAGATTGGATCTTTTTTTACTCAAGAGGGAGAACTAAATCCACAAAAAGAGCCAGAATTAGCCGATATATCTCAAGCACTACGAAGAAATAAAGAGGCAATTAGAGAGACGTTATACAACCTTACACGCTCGTCAAGCCTTAGAGATTATCTTGTAGATCAACAAATCCACTTACAAAATGGTGAAGAGGCTTTGCTTGTTCGTGGGGGTTTCTCATCTGTATTAAAAGCTACTGTTATTGGTAGAAGTAGTGGAGGATTTTTCTATGTAATTCCCAAAAAGATAGATAGTTTTAAAGAGCGTGAATCGGAGCTAGTTAGCCGTAAAGAGGCTATCTATTGGCATTATGCTAGAGAGTTTTCCTCAAGTTTACACAATTGGGAACGTTTTTTACGCTTTATAGATAGACAATTTGATAGATTTGACCACTACCAAGCAAGAGTCCGCTTTGCAAGATTTAGAGATTATGAATTTATACTCCCTAGCAAAGATAAAGAGATTATACTATCTGAGTTTACTCACCCCGCCCTAGAGAATCCTAAACCTATAAGTATAGATATTAAACGTCCCATTGTATTGATTACTGGTGTCAATGCTGGTGGTAAAACAATGTTACTTAAATCTATTTTATCATCTGTCTATTTAAGTAGGTATCTACTCCCTTTTGGCTGTAATAGCTCCAAGACTAAGATAGGACACTATAAAAATATTGAAGCTATTATAGATGACCCACAATCGGTTAAAAACGATATTTCTACATTTGCTGGAAGAATGCTTGAGTTTTCTAAGCTATTTAAAGAGAGCAGGGCTTTAGTGGGTGTTGATGAGATTGAGTTAGGTACTGATGCAGATGAGGCAGCTAGTCTATTTAGAGTTCTATTAGAGGAGTTAAAAGATAAAGATATAAGCTTTATTGTTACAACTCACCATAAAAGATTAGCTTCACTTTTAGCAGGTGAAGAGAGTGTAGAACTTATAGCAGCTCTTTATAATGAAGAGCGACGACAACCAACTTATACCTATCTTGAAGGGACTATTGGTAAAAGTTACGCATTTGAGACAGCTGAACGTTATGGGATACCTAGATATATAGTTGCTAAGGCACGTCGAGTATTTGGTGAGGATAAAGAGAGATTAAATGAGCTAATAGAGAACTCTACTCGTCTTGAGGTTAAAATGCGTTCAAAGATTTCTGAACTTGAGTCTCAAACTGAAGCTTTAAAACGTAAAGAGAACTATTTAAAAGAGCAAGAAGATAGAATGCTTAAGGAGCAACAAAAAGTTATAGCTACTTTAGAAAATAGATATAATGCGGCCACTAAAAGAGCATTATCGGCACTTAAAAAGGTGGAGAATGCTGAAGCTAGACAACTTCTAAATGAAGCCCATAGACATAAAAGTAGAGCTAAAATTAAAGAGAGTAAAAGAGAGCTTCCAAACTTTAAAGTAGGGGATATTGTTAAATATCGCTCACATAGAGCTGAAATTATCTCTTTAAAATCTAAAGAGGCAATGATTTTAGTTGATGGTGTTAAGATGAGAGTACCACTAAAAGAGTTGCATATAGTTACGGAGCAAAAGAGCCTAAACGTATCAAAAAATCTAAAGGGTTCTAATATAAGAGTTGAAAGGGGTACAAGTGCCTCTTTACATATTAAACTACTTGGAATGAGGGCTGATGAGGCAGAAGATGAGTTAGACGCTTTTTTATCTAATGCACTACTTCACGGAATTTCAGAAGTTGAAATTATTCACGGAACAGGTGCTGGAGTTTTGGCTAAAGTTGTATCTGAGTATCTAAAACGCCACCCAAAGGTGAAAGAGTTCTATCGAATGCCAGGTAATATGGGTGCAACGATTGCTAAGCTTTGATATAATGGCTAAATATTTTTTTCTACAATAGATAGGAGATGAGGTAGTGAGTATAAAAGATGATGTGAATTATGTAAAAGATGAGCTAACAGGTGATGAGAAGATACTACAGAGTGCTTTTAAACTAGAGCAAATCTATAGAAAACATAAGCTAAAGATTTGGTCAATTAGTGTAATTATTCTTATAGTAATTGGTGTAAATATTGGTTATAGTACATACAATGAGCATCGTTTGAGTGAGGCAAATAGTGCTTTATTAAAGTTAGAGAAAAATCCAAAAGATAAAACAGCACTAGATAGCTTAAAAAAGAATAATCCAAAACTCTATAATCTCTATCTCTACTCTTACGCAGTTGAGCAAAAAGATGTAGCTAGTTTAAAACCATTAGAGAGTTTAAATAATCCTATTGGAGATTTAGCTCGTTATCATAAAGATGTACTATCTAATAGAGCTGGAGACTCTAAATACTATTATGATTTAAGTTTAGTAGAGAAAGCTTATGAGGCACTCAAAGCTGGGAAAAAGGATATTGCTCGTTCTAAATTGGCACTAATTAGTGAAAATTCTCCTGTCGCAAGTGTTGCAAGACTACTACGCCACGCTACTATAAAATAGAATAAGAGGGCTTGTGAAAAAAGCTTATGAGGATATCCTCTCAAGCTTTGAGGAGTATCTTGAGATAATAAAAGCACTAGATGCTAAGAGTATAAATGCCTATATTACTGATTTACGTCAGCTTGAAAAGAAGCTTGGTGATTTATTGAAACTTGATACAATGTCTATACTAGATTATCTTTCAGAGTTTGATAATAAACGTACACTAAATCGTAAACTATCTTCAATAAATACCTTTGTAAACTTTTGTCATTATAAAAAACTTGCTAAAACAAAACTCTATATTCCAATGGCAAAAGTACCAAAATCTCTGCCAAAATATCTAAGTTTTCAAGAGATTGAGTTGGGTTTATCTAAGATTGACCGCTCTACACAAATTGGAAAGAGAGATTATGCACTAATCCTATTTTTATATGCGAGTGGGTGCCGAATTAGTGAGGCTTTGAGTATTCAAAGAGGAGATTTAGTAGATGGTTGGCTTCGTATTCGTTATGCAAAAGGGGCTAAAGAGAGAATGGTACCTGTTGCTCCCTTAGCAGTTGAAGCAGTAGAGAGCTATCTTGAAAATAGTGATATTAGTTCACCATATATTTGGTTAAATTATCGTGGAGAGATACTTAGTCGTATAACTGCTTATAAAATTACAAAAAAGTATCTAGGAGTATCTCCTCACGTATTACGCCACTCTTTTGCATCATCTCTAATTTTAGGTGGTGCAGATTTAAGAGTTGTTCAAGAGCTGTTAGGGCATAGCTCATTAAATACTACCCAGATATATACACACATAGAAGCAAAACATTTACGTGAGACTATAGTAAAATACCACCCCTTAGCAAAGTAAAAGAGAGTTTTTATGAGAGATATTGTTGAATTTTTAGCACAAAAAGAGATTATTTGTCGCCGTTTTGAAGCAGTTGATGTAAAGACGTTAGAGAGTAGAAAGAGATTAGAGATATATCGAGGAGTAGATATAAAAGGCTACTACTGTATGATAATTGTTCTTAGAAAAAAGAGTCGTATTCTTATAAAAGAGGCAAAGGAGTTAGAAGAACTCCATTACCGTTTAGAGCAAAAGATGCAAGTAAAAATTAAACGTATCTATCTACTCTATAAAGCTCCTCTTTGTTCAAAGGCATTATCTTGGCTTAAAGAGAGAACTTGGAGGATATTTGAGTTAGAGAGCTAATTAAGCCTCTTGCTCCTTCTTATACTTTAAAATCATCATAAGAGCTTCATCTTTTAGTATAAGTTTCTCTTTTTTTAGTTGTTCTAGTTCTGTATCTGTAATATATAAACGACCATCTTCTGCCTCAGTAATCTTCTCATCAAGTTCATTATGACGCTCAAAAATTTTGGCAAAGTGTGCATTTTTTTGTTTGAGTTCGCTAATCTCGTGTCGGTATTCATTAAGCATAGAAAATCCTTCTTATTTTTTGTAAGCAATTGTAGCCTAAATCTTGTAAATAAATACTAACTTTTTTATCTAATTTATACTTTTATTATTCTCCTTCACCTTTTCCCACTATACCTCTTAGCTAGATGGCTAGAGTTAAAGTTTTAAATGTCTTTTGAAATTCTCAACACCACTTAATAGCCATAATCTAATTTTATAAGAGCTTATTTGAGCCTTTATAGATGCTACTTGAGCTTTTGCTTTGGCTAGATTTGCAATAGCACGGCTAAGTTCATCTGCACTTGAGAGTTTATTATTAAAACGACCTTTTATAAGTTTGTAGTACTCCTTTTGGGCTTTTACTCTCATATTCATACTCTTTAGTTGAATATAGAAAGTATCAAGGTCAAGTTTTGTATTTTTAATATTATTTGCAATATAGCGACGATAATCAAGGAGTTTAGAGGCTGTGGCAAGATGTTGAAATTTAGATGCTTCTATTGTGTGTAAATCTTTGGTTGCATTAAAGAGGTTCCAACTCATATCCAACCCTAGATAGTTATGATTAGCATTGCTAAATCCATCACCATTTAGTTTTGGAGTATCACCTTGATATTTTATACTTGCTTGAACTCCTATATGGGGGTATAAGTTGCTTTTTGCAAGAGTTATCTGTGCTTGAGTTATTTTTAGTTTACTTTGAATTATCCTAAGGTCTGCACGGTAATGGTATGCTTGGTTAATTAGAGTTGATATTTTAGGAAGTGGTGGAGAGTATAGTCTTCCTGATATATTTTTAATCTTTTTGCCACTAAGATAACTTAGAGTATTTAGCATTTGAGCTATTTGTTTTTTAGTTTGTGCTATTAGAGCATCAATCTCATAACTCTTTGCCTTAATATTATAGAGTTCAGATGGAGATATAAGCCCATTTTGATACATTTTGGTAGCCTTTTTTAATGCACCAATTAGAGCTATCCTTGCTTGATATTGAGCTAATAAAATATCTTTCATTGCTTTAATAGAGCTATAAAGTTCTGATACTTTTAGTATAAGATTTCTTTGGAGGTCAATAACTTTAAGTCTAGCTATTTGTTCTTTGTATTTAGCTTGTTCTATTTTTGCACTAATAGCAAATCCACTAAATATAGGGTATTGAAGTGTTAGACTACCCTCATATTTACGTTTACTACCTACAACCATTGGTATAACTCCAGCAGTTGTATGAGAGTATGCCATAGGTGTATCCCCAAGCCAAATGGCTTTGATATGTGCATCAAGAGTTGGATAATTTGCTCCTTGAGTAGCTTTAAATAGCTCTTTGGAGGCACTTTGCATTAATTTAGCACTCTTAATTGCTGGTGTTGATGATATAGAGCGTATAATTTGCTTATAAGTTGTTCCATAGCTTGTAGTCGTAATAAGAGCAAAATAGACTACAACTTTTAGAATATATCTTTTATTCATTATTTATCCCCTAAATTATTTTTATTTTTTTTCCCTATAAAGAGTAAAATTACAAATACAGAACCTAAAATTCCCCAATATCCTGCGTGCATAAAGGTATTATAAAAGCCATAATTGTATGCCATAAATGCCTCATAGTTTCCAAAGAGCGTTTTTATCTGTGCAAGGGTTGAACCTGAGAGAGTTTGCATCTTCTCTAAAAACTCTTTAAGATATGGTATATTTTGAAGCTCTTGCATTCTTAGGAAGTGCATATTTTTAAAATACTCCATATTATTTGTTGCTAATGCTGTACCAAAACTTCCACCTACAAAACGAAAATAGTCCATCAAAACTATCGCCAACTCACCCTTTTGCTTAGGAGCATTTTGAAGTACCATAACTGTAACAGGAGCAAAGAATAGACCCATTCCTATACCAAAAGGAATTGTAAGAATCATAGCTTGATGAAGTGGTGTGTAGTAGTTTAGTTTAGGTAGTAGAGTAATAGATGTTACTATATAAAAGATTGAAGCGATAGCTACACTATTTTTAGCTCCAATCTTATCTGCAACAATTCCAGCAATAGGAGAGAATAGCCCTATAAAAAGAGCAAAAGCAAATACGGCAATACCAGCATCAAGGGTTGGAAGCATCTTTATATGCTCATAATATACAGGTAGTAGATAGAAGTATTGATACATAGAAAAGCCTAGAATAAAGAAATATATCATCATTCCATTTGCAAATAGTGGATTTTTAAATAGTTTAAAGTCAATTAGAGACTCTTTTGAGTGTAGTTCACTAAGAGCATATAGGCAAAAGGCAATTAAGGTAGTAAAAAGGAGTATTCCAATCTCTATAGAGTTAAACCAGCCAAGCTGTTGTCCACGACTTAGCATTACAAGTAAAGATATAGTAGCAATAGATAGTAATAAGAAGCTAACAAAATTAAAACGTAATTTTTGAAAAAAGGACTCTTTTGGTAGATATATCAAACCAGCAGTAACTAATAAGACTCCAATAGGTACATTTATAAAAAATACCATTCTCCAGCTATAAAACTCTGTCAAATATCCACCAATTGTAGGACCTAAAGCAGGAGCAAAGCTTACACCAAGTCCAAATATACCCATAGCTAATCCCTGCTTATTGGGTGGAAAGTAGCTAAATATCATAATATGGCTTGTAACCATAATAAGAGCCTCTCCAAATCCTTGAAATATGCGAAAGAGAATAATGGATTCTAAAGTATTAGAGACACCAGACATAAAAGAGGCTAGAGTAAATATAGCTACACCACTAATAAATATAGCCTTAGCTCCAAAGCGTTTTATAAGGTATTCAGTCAAGAGTAGAGCAATAGCCGCTGAGACCATATAGCTAGTGATAATCCACTGCACTCCATACATATCTGTAGCTAATGGAGCTGTTAGTTTTGGAACTATTACATCTACTACAGTAGTATCAAGAATAGCCATAAATGCCCCAGTCATTACAATAATAGAGAAGATAGCCCTCTCTTTTGCTGTAATATCCCAAGGCTCTTTTATCTTTGAACTATTTGACATTATTTAATTACTTCTTTTGATAGCTACACTAGCTCCCATTCCAGCCCTTAGCCCTTTGATACTATTAAGATGAATTCTAATTTTGAAGCGTTGAGCTAATTTAGTAAATTCACCACTAGCAATATCCCTAGGCACTAGGCTAAATGTTGAAGCAGATGTAGGAGATATAGATTCAACCTCTCCTTTAAACTCTCTATCTTTTATGGCATCTACATCTATTGTTACACTATTTCCTACTTTCACACCGTGAAGTTTATTCTCAGATAGCAATACTTCGCAATATAGTGATTTTGGATCGCTTATGGCATATACACTTGAGCCTTTTGCTACTACCCTTGGAGCATCAAAAAACTTTTTAGCAACTACTCCATCAAAGGGAGCTTTTAGTATGGTGTATCCAATTTTTATATTAACTTCATCTATCCTACTCTCTAGTGCTTTTATCTCATCTCTCATAGCCTTTATATCTCTATCTAATTCAATAATTTGCTTTTGATTTAGTTTAGCTAGATTTGTAGTAAGTATCGCTTTTTCTTTTTGGCTTTGAAGTGCTTTTAACTTTGCTTTCATAGCTTCAATATTTTGGCTTAGAGAATCAGCTTTGCTCTTTATAGTCTCATAATCACTTTGAGCAATAAGATTAGCCTCTAACATTGATTTAAAACGAAGTCTATCTTTTTGGAGTTTTATAACTCTTGTCTGTGCTGATTGGATTTGAAATTTATTTGCTAGAATCTCACTATCGAGTGTTTGTATAGTTGTTTCAACTATTTGAGTCTTAAGATTAAGAGCCTCTTTTAAACGCTCTTTTTTAAGAATATTTGCTTTAATCTTATTGGTTAATAGAGCTTTTTTATAAATAAGTTGCTCTTTTGCATTTTCTAAATCAATTGGGTCTATCTTAGCTAAAACTTCTCCCTTTTTTACAGCTTGATTCTCCTCTTTATACATTTTAATCACCTTACCGCTTACTTTAAATGATAAAATAGCAATATTATTACTCTTAATAAAACTTGCATCGCTCACTGCATTTTTACTGCGGTATGTGATATAGGAGTAGGCTAGATAGCTAAAGCTTATGATAAGTAGAAGTATAATTATAGTTCCTATGCGTTTCATTTTGTTATAGCCTCTCAAAAACTGTGAATTAGATTCACAAAAATAATATCTTGTTCATAATTAATAGAAGCTGATATAAAAACTAACTTATAAAAGGGAAATAGATTTGAGAAAGAGAATAAAAGAGAAGATAAAAGAGGGTAAACGTCAAGTAATTTTAAAAGAGGTTAGTGAAATGTTTCAAGAGGAGGGATTTTATAATCTCAAGATGCAAGATATTGCTAAGAGGGTTGGAGTATCTGTTGGTGCTATCTATAAGCTTTTTGAATCTAAAGATGAACTCTTTTATGCCTATGTCTCTTTTGAAATAGAGGATTTTTATCAAAAACTTATAACTATTGCACCCCTTGAGACTACAGAGCCTATTTTATGTTTACAGACCTATATACGCTTAAAGTTTGATACACTTTTTGCTAAACGTAAAGCTATTGAAGACCCAATTATAGGAGACCCACTATTTTTTATGAAGATGAATACTAAAAAACATAATCCTGCTCTCCCTATATTTGATTATCTTAGTAGTTGTTTTGAATCTATAAAAAATAATATGAGTTTAAAAGAGAATAATCATAGAAAATTGGCTTACCTCTTTAATGCTTTTACTAATGGATATATAGCATATTGGATTCACTATCAAGATAAGATAGAGGAGTCCCAAGAGGAGGTTCTTGAACAATTTCTTCAAGGAGTATCTATTTAAAATCTTTTTTTCTATCTAATATAATCTTGGAGCGATTACGTATCTTTTTAGAGTTATTAAATGACTCTAGGCGTTGATTTATCTCATCAAGCCTATTTTTAGTACTCTTTTTAGGAGTAGTTGAATCTTTTTTATTGTTAGGAGGAGTAATATCTTTAGATATTTTGTTTGGTTTAACAGAGGTAATCAATCTATCTTTTAAAGTAATTTTTTTTGGTACGTCTTTATCTTTATCTTTTTGAAGTCCCAATTTTGATAATGAAAATATAAATAATCCAATAGATATTAATATAATAATCCATTTAGTAGTTAAAAGATATAGTATTCGCTCACTATGACCTATTGCTATTTGATATTTTACTAAATCTTGATAGAGTGAATTTGATAGATAAAATAGAACTATCGATACGAAAATAAGTAGTAAATATTTTAAGTTTCTTTTAAAAAATAGTGAAAGTGCTGCCCATTTAAGATAGTGATACATTTTAAAATAGTGTAATTCCAAATAGTGCTAATAGTGCAAGAAGAGAGCGATTTTTATATTCACTCACAAGCTTATCCTCTTCGTCCCAGATAATTATCTCCAACTCTTCATCACTTAGTTTTGAAATATCTACAGAACTCTCTATAAGTCTTGCACGAGTACGTAATAATGCTCTCTCCCTTAAACGTTTTCTAAATTTTTCTTGAACCCTTTTAGGTAGAGAACTTATCTTTTCTCTTAGCCAATTTCGCATCAAAAACTCCATTATTACAACATAGTGTATTATAGTTAAAGATAGTTAATCTATATGCTCTTAGCAGTTTATCTATTTTTAAGTATCTAAGCATTATAATTACGCCCCTTTTAAAGGTCCCATAGCTCAGATGGTAGAGCACCACCTTGACATGGTGGTGGTCACAGGTTCAAGTCCTGTTGGGGCCACCATTAATTTCCTCTTTTACACTCTATATACTCTTTTCTACACTCTTGTATAACTCTTTGGTCGTGATGTGCATAGCTAATACACTTTTGAAAAGCTGGAGCACATTGGTTTTGATAGTGTTTACACGCATTTAGAGCTTTGTTGCATTGCTCATAACATTCCATACATCTTTTACTACCATTATGGATACACGCTGGAGTAGTATCACAACGCTCTTGACAAGCCTCTTGAGCTTGAATACAGTGAAAATTTAAATGACCATTATCTAGGCTTACTCTAGCAAATAGAGAAGTTGTTGCTATAAAGCATAAAGCGAATATACTCTTTTTCATTATCTCCTCCTTTTAATATTCTACTAAGATACTTATATATTTTTTAAACTTAATTTTTAATAAAAACTATTTCAGTTTTTAAGATGGCGTATAATACGCTAATGTATTTATTAGGAGCAAAAAATGTTTACTATCTACTCTTTAAAAAATGGTCTAGCTAATGTTAAGGGTTTTTATTGCGATGGGATTAATGCAGGGCTACGACCTGACCAATCTCAAGGAGATTTAGCCTTTATACGTAGTGAGTTACCTTGTCAAATTACTAGCACTTATACTACTAATCGTTTTCAAGCCTCACCCATAAAACACGCTCTTAGATATGGTAAGAGTTTCGAGGGTAATTTTATTTTAATTAATGCTAAAAATGCCAATGCTATGACTGGAGAAGAGGGTATTAGAGATATTGAGAATATTTTAGAGACT
>WGFZ01000023.1 GCA_015491955.1 Nitratifractor sp.
ATGTGCTAAATTATTCCAAGCAGGACACTCTTGAGTAGCTTTAGCTTGAAATTTTGCCTCTAAAATTGTAGAAAAGATTAGAAGAAATATAACTATTTTATATTGAACTTTTTTCATTTATACTCCCTTTTTATAGTTAAATTTGATTATAGCAATAAAAAGCCCAAAATATTATTTTCTATGATAGAATAAAAAAACTTATAAAGGAATAGTTATGAAGAAAATATTATTTATATTATTAGGATTTATATCTATTTTAACTGCTTCTGAAATTTTGAGTATAAAGAGTAAAGATGGATTTATTCTAAAGGCTTGGCTTGATTTTCCAGAGCAGGGTAAGCCTCCTTATCCTTTAGCTTTGATGGTTCATGAGTATGGCTCAGACCATAGTATGTGGAGAGATATATCAAAAGATTTACATATAAGAGGCTACGCAACTTTAGCTATTGATTTAAGAGGGCATGGAGCTTCAAATATTCGTAATAGAAAGCATCTGAATATAAAAAAAGGAAATTTTTTAGCTGATGCTAAACGTATTGTTTTTAAAAATATTCCAGATGATTTACATAGGTGGATGGAGCTTATGGAGAGTAGAAAAGATATTAATATTGAAAAGCCTATACTCTTTGGCTCATCTTTGGGTGGTGGTGCGGTGATTGCTTTGATGTTAGATTATGAGCCAAGAGCTGTTGTTACTCTATCTCCTGCTTCTAGTAGAGTATTTCATAAAAATGAGATTATGGAGTCGGTAGAGGATAGCAATACACCTTGGCTTATTGTAAGTTCTCAAAAGGATTTTGCTAAAAAGAGTGCAGAGCTTTATGCCTCTAAAGCCCAACTTCCTACCCTACTTATAGTTCCAGGAAGTGGACACGGCTCTTATAATCTTCCCATAGCTAGTAGTTATATTGATACATTTTTAAATCGCTATCTAAAATATAAGCACTAGACTAATAGTCTCTTGCTACTTTATACTCTGGGTCGTTTTCTTCGTGTGTAATATTTGCCTTTGCTCTATTTAGTACTACTTTACAATCATCACTAAGATGACGAAGTGTAAGTTTTTTGCCTAAATTGGCATATTTTTGTGTAAGTTTCTCAATAGCTTCAACTCCTGAAGAGTCTAAAACACGAGCATTTTTAAAATCAATAACTACAACATTTGGGTCATTTTCTATATCAAATGAGTCATAAAATGATTGAACAGAGCCAAAAAATAGAGGACCTGATAACTCATAAAGTTTGGCATTTTTTCCTAACATTTTGCTATGAGTGTATATCTTAGCGTGTTTCCAAGCAAATACAAGAGCAGAAATAATGACACCAATAATAACCGCTACTGCTAAATCAAAGAAGATTGTAATTACAGTAACTGCTACCATTATAAAGGCATCTTCAATAGGCATCTTTTTTAAGTGTCCAAAGCTACTCCACTCAAATGTTCCAATACTAACCATAAACATAATTCCTACTAAAACTCCAACAGGAATTGTATTTAAAAGGTCGGTCAAAGAGGCAACAAGTACCATCAATCCAATTGAGGCAACAGCTGAAGAGAGTCGTCCTAGACCTCCTGAAGTAAAGTTAATAATAGATTGACCAATCATAGCACACCCTGGCATTGCACCAAAAAATCCACAAGTAACATTTCCTACACCTTGGGCAATACACTCTTTATTTCCACTACCTCTACTTCCACTCATCTCATCAAGTACAGCTAATGTCAAAAGAGATTCAATTAGTCCAACTAATGCCACAATCAAAGCATAAGGAGCTACCATTTTTATAGCTTCCCAGCTAAAAATAGTATTTGGAATGTGAAATGATGGAAGTTGTCCCTTAAATTCACTCAAATTGGCAAGATTTCCAATCAATAGTGTGTGGATTCCTGTTGTATATACCAAAATAGTTAAAACAACAATAGCAACTAATCCAGCAGGAACTGCCTTTGTGTATCGTGGCAGATACACCATAATTAGCATAGTAATTGCTACTATTATATACATTGACCAGCCTTGATTGTGGAAGAATTTAAGCTGAGCTAAGGCAATGACAATAGCTAAACCATTTACAAAACCATAAATTGCAGGTAGAGGAACAAGACGTATAAACTTACCAAATCTAAAGACGCCAAAAAGTATTTGAATAGCTCCAGCTAGTATAGCTGTGAGAAAAATATATTGTAAAACTCCAATAGCCAAAGCATCTCCACTAAGTCCAGACTCTTTTAACACAGCACTAGCTTCAAGAGCAAGACCCACAAGTACAACAGCCACAGAGCCAGTAGCCCCACTAATCATTCCAGGCTTACCACCTAATATAGCAGTTACAAGCCCTAAAATAAAAGCTGTATATAGACCAATAATAGGATTAATTCCGACAATAAAACTAAAAGCAATAGCCTCAGGAACTAAAGCTACTGCTACAACAAGCCCCGATAAAATATCATTTTTTAGTGCATCTTTAGTGTAATTTTTAATTGTAAACATAGAAAATCCTAGAAATATCTAACTTGTTTTGATAAAAAAGGTGGCATTGTATCATAAAAATAGAATAATTTTTTTTTAAAAAATCAATTTCTCTATACTTTTAGTTATCCTTATTTAATTAGAATAAAAGGGTATAACTATGAATAAAGATAAAGATATTTACATAATTAATCTAAACCCCAATCATCAAAAAACCAGACAAAATTATATCTCTAGCCAAGAAGAAGATTTGGCAAAGATGATTCTTGATAGGGTAGAAAAATATAAGATAGCATTAAATAGTAAGAG
>WGFZ01000024.1 GCA_015491955.1 Nitratifractor sp.
ACTGATGAAGAGTCTGGTCAAACTATCATCTCTGGTATGGGTGAACTTCACCTTGAAATTCTTGTTGATAGAATGATGAGAGAGTTTAAAGTAGAGGCTGAAGTTGGAGCTCCACAAGTTGCTTATCGTGAGACTATAAAAGCTCCTGTTAATCAAGAGTACAAGTATGCTAAACAGTCTGGTGGTCGTGGTCAATATGGACACGTATTCCTTAAGATTGAGCCTCAAGAGCAGGGTGCTGGATATGAGTTTATTGATGAGATTAAGGGTGGGGTTATACCAAAAGAGTATATTCCTGCTGTTAATAAAGGTATCCAAGAGGCTATGCAAAGAGGTATCCAAGCAGGTTATCCTGTAGAAGATGTCAAAGTAACACTCTATGATGGTAGTTATCACGATGTGGATTCATCTGAAATGGCATTTAAACTTGCTGGTTCTATGGGTTTTAGAGATGGTGCGAGAAAGGCTAATCCTGCAATCCTTGAGCCTGTTATGAAAGTTGAAGTTGAAGTTCCTGAAGATTATATGGGTGATGTTATTGGTGATATTTCTAAGCGTCGTGGTCAAGTTAATGGAATGGGAGATCGTGCAGGTAATAAAATTGTCGATGCTTTTGTTCCTCTTGCTGAGATGTTTGGTTACTCAACTGATTTACGTTCTATGTCTCAAGGACGTGCAACTTACGCTATGGAATTTGATCACTATGAAGAGGTTCCTACAAATGTTGCTAAAGAGATTATTGAAAAGCGTAACGGTTAAGAACCCTTCTCTTTACCACCCCCCTTTGGGGGAATTCTTGAAATTTTATAATCAATACTTTTTAATCTATAAATGTAGTAAAAAATTGTAATAAATTCTATATAACTCTTCTATTGAGAAATCTTTGAGTATCTTTTGTACTATTTTATCTATGTATGTGGAGTAGAATTATACTATTGTACGCATATCCAAAAATGAACCGCTTGGATATTTTAGTGCTTTTTTACACGCATCAAGCAGGTCTTTAGATGTATCTTCTATAGATTTAAGTTGTCTATCTTTTATATCTTTAATCAATGGATACTCATTGGGGTCTATATTTTCTATAATCTTATTTAATTTCTCTGTAATGAAAAATCCTGTAGATATTGAACTATAGTGTGTCCAAGGTTTCTCATTTGCATAAGCTTTTATTAGTGTATTAAGAGCCATCTTTGATATAGCGTATGGAGCTAATCCTTTATATGGCTTTAAAGATGCTTCAGAGCTAATAGCAACAATCTGTTTTGGATGATTATGAATACTTAGTGAATCAATTATCAATTTATTAGACCATACATTTGTATTCATAATATGGTTAATCTCTCCTAATGAGAACTCTTCTATCTCTTTAATTTGACCAACTATACCTTCATTTAATATTACAAGGTCAAATTGATGCCCTGAAATAAACTCTTTAATATCCTCTTGTAAAAGAGAAAAATCATCTATATCTATTGGTAAGAAGTAGTAATTAAGACGAGATAGAAGTTTTTTGTTTACACATTTACCAATCGTATATACTTCATATCCCTCTTTTAAAGCACTATATGCTAATGCTTCACCTAATTTGGTACTATTTCCAACTATAAAAATCTTTTTCAACATAATTCTCTTTTTTTTAATACTAAATTGATAAATTAAAGAGTAGTAGAGGATTTAATGAATCTAACTCTAATTAGAAATTTTTGAATCCTTTAGCTCTTTTAAAAACTCTTCAAGATTATATCTAAGGCGATAGTTTGGTGTCATAAGGTGTACCATAATCTCTCCAAGATCCGCTACAATCCACTCATCACTTTCATCAGCTCCATAAAATGTTTCACCTAGTGGTTTTAACTCCTCTTTCATATTGTCAAATAGTGCTTGTGTATGTTTACCACCAAGTGAATTTGCAATAATAACTTGTTTAGCAATATAATCGATATTTCCTAAATCAAATACTTCAATCTCTTCAGCCTTTTTGCTATCTAGTAGATTAACGATTCTATCAACACGCTCTTGTAGTGTCATTTTCTTTCCTTTATATTGTAAGTTTCTATCACTTCGTCATAGATTCTAGGGTCTATATACTTAAGACCTTCTCCTACTCTAATTTCACTAGAGCTAATTGCTACATCAATCTCTAAAATTTTTACTCTTTTAAGCATAGATACATCTGGATTCTTGTTAGAACGTGTAGCCACTATCCAAGTTAGTTCTTGATTTAATATATCAAAATCTTTCCACTTTGTAATATTTTTTAGATTATCACTTCCAATAACTAAATATTTTAAAGAGTAGGACTCTTTGAGGTATTTCCAAGTCTCAATAGTATATACAGGAGACTCTTTCTCTATCTCAAAGTTACTCACCTTAACATTTGGAATATCAAAGATTATACTACACCATTTAAGACGCTGTTGGGCTAAAGCATGGCTACTCTTTTTAAAAGGATTCAACCACGTAGGCATTATAATTACTAGAGAAACCCTCTCTAGCTCCAACAACTTTTTTACAATAGAAAGATGTCCTAGATGTGGAGGGTCAAAACTACCACCAAATAGAGCAACTCCTCTTAAATCTTTAATCAAACAATAACCTCTAATGAAGTAAAATAATTTAATAATTCTATCATAAAAATACCGCTTTATGCGTGAAAAGGGAGTAGTATGCTCAAGACTATTAAAGATTTGGAGATTGATGAGACAACAGTCTTTATTCGATGTGATTTTAATGTACCTATTGATGAGTTTGGAAATATTACAGACGATAGAAGAATTAGAGCCGCACTTCCAACAATCCGTTACTGCCTAGAGAGAGATTGTAAAGTGGTGTTAGGTTCACACTTTGACCGTCCTACAGTAGGAAAATTTGAAGAGAAATACTCCCTTTATCCTGTATATAAGCGTCTTGATAGCCTACTTAAGATGAAAAGGCATCTATATTTTGATGATTCTAAAAGTGGTGGAGTTATTACTCCAAAAGCTTTGGAACTATTTGAAAAGATGGAGAGTGGTGATGTACTTTTACTTGAGAATCTTCGTTTTGATGAGGGTGAGACCAAAGATGACCTAGAGTTTGCTAAGAAATTGGCTAAGTTTGGAGAGTTTTATATCAATGATGCCTTTGGTGCTTGTCATCGTAAACACGCTTCAATTCATTCTATAGCTTCACTCTATAATATAGAGCATAAGGCTTCTGGATTTTTATTGGCAAAAGAGGTGAATTTTTTTGATAAAGTTTTAGAAAATCCATCTCGTCCATTTGTTGCAGTTGTTGGAGGAAGTAAAGTATCTGGTAAGTTAGAAGCTCTTAATCGTCTAATTGGTAAGGTAGATAAGATTATTATTGGTGGTGGAATGGCATTTACATTTTTGAAGGCTCAAGGGTATGAAGTTGGTAACTCATTAGTAGAAGAGAATCTAATAGATGAAGCACGTAGTATTACATATAAAGCAAAGAAAAATGGTGTAAAGTTCTATCTTCCTATAGATGTTGTTGTAGCTCCTGAGTTTAGTGAGACAGCAACAGTTAAGTATATTCCAACCCAAGAGATTCCAAAGGGCTGGATGGGACTTGATATTGGACCTGCTAGTACAAGGCTTTTTCGTGAAGCACTAAATGATGCACATACTATTATGTGGAATGGTCCAATGGGAGTCTATGAGATGGATAAATTTGCTAAAGGTTCAATAAAGATGTCTCACTATATATCAGAGAGCCATGCTACAACAATTGTTGGAGGTGGTGATACTGCTGATGTGGCTGCACGTGCTGGTGATGTAGATGAGATGACTTTTGTAAGTACTGGTGGTGGAGCAAGTTTGAAACTCATTGAGGGTGAAGAGCTTCCTGGCATTGTTGCATTACAAAAATAGAAGGGATTATTATGATTTTTGCAGCAAATTTTAAAATGCACCACACTAGAGAGAGTACTATTAATTATCTAAATAGGCTTGAAGATATTATGAAAGAGGCGGAGTATCCTTTTAAAGTTATACTATTTCCACCATCTACAGCTCTACAATCCTCTTCTGATTGGGTAAGTATAGGGGTTCAAAATGCCTACCCCTCTAGTGAAGGTGCTTTTACTGGAGAGATTGGTTTAACTCAACTAGAGGAGTTTGGAGTAGATACTATTTTAATAGGTCATAGTGAACGTCGCCAAATATTAGGTGAGTCTCAAGAGCTTATCTCTAAGAAGTTCTCCTTCTTTTCTCAAAAAGGGTTTGAAATTGTCTATTGTATTGGAGAACCTTTGGAGATTCGTCAAGCAGGAGAAGAGGCTGTTGCTGAGTATCTTTGGGAGCAGTTTGATGGAATTGATTTAGATTATGAGCGTCTAATTGTAGCCTATGAGCCTATTTGGGCAATTGGTACAGGTCGTTCAGCTACACCTGAAGATATTGCCTCTACACACAATCAATTACGTAAGAGAATCTCTCGTCCACTACTATATGGGGGAAGTGTTAATCCTCTTAATGTAAAAGATATATGCTCAATTTCTAATGTAGATGGTGTTTTAGTTGGTTCAGCTTCACTTGAAGTAGAGAAGTTTCATAGTATGATGAGTGCCGTAGCTCCTGCTTTAGTATGAGACTAAGTGTATTTCTACTCCTTAAAAAGTTCTTATATCTTGTAGGAATGCTATTTTTAATATCTATCATTACATTTGGAGCTATCCATTTAGCTCCTAATAGTTTCTTCTTAGCAGGTGGTCTAAATCCAAATATCACTCCTGAAGCTATAGCTCATCTAAAGGCTGTTTATGGTTTAGATAAGCCCCTATGGGAGCAGTATTACCAGTGGTTACTCTCTATGATACATCTTGATTTTGGTATCTCTTTTGCAAGTGGAAATAGTGTCATTGATGAGATTATGGCACGTATAGGTATAACTTTGGGCATAAATTTAGTCTCAATGATAATTGTATTTTTCTTGGCTTTTCATTTTGGAATAAAAAGTGCAATAAAAGGTGGTAAGTATGATAATTTTATGAAACAGTTTTCTCTCTTAAGCTATGCCACACCATCTTTTTATCTTGCACTACTACTTATTTTAATATTTTCTTTAAAGTTGGATTGGTTTCCAATAGCAGGATTAGAGGGCTTAGAAACACATCAAGGAGTTAGTAAATTTTTTGATATAGCTTGGCATCTTGTATTACCAATTACTGTTGTAGTATTTACTGGTTTTGGTTCACTAATACTCTATGTACGCTCACTTACAAGAGATATTTTAAAGAGTGATTATATTTTGTTTGCAAAAGCTAGAGGTTTAGATGAGAAGACTATTATACGTCGCTATATATATCCAAATTTAATGCCATTTATCGTTACAATTTTAGGACTATCTCTACCTGGACTTTTAGGTGGTAGTGTTATTTTGGAGCAGATATTCTCTATTGATGGAATGGGAATGCTCTTTTATCAGAGTGCTTTAGCTAGAGACTATCCTGTTATTATGGGAATTTTAGTTGTAGGGGCATTTTTAACACTTTTGGGTAATATAGTTGCTGATTTAATTTTGATAGTTATTGACCCTCACCGTAACCGTTAATCTAAATCTACACCTTCCCAAAACTCATCATAATCAAAGTTAGTCTCACGTCTTTGAGATTCAAACTGCTCTTGTAGTAGGGCTTTTGTCTTTGCTTCAATCCACTCATCAAGAGCTTGAGATATTAGCTCATCTATATTAGTATCTTCCAATATCGCTATCTCATTTAAACTCTCAAAACTATCCCTATTTATATAGATATTTTTTAAAAGATACTCTTTTGAGCTAGAATTACTCATATATATTCCTACTTAACGTAAATCTGGGATAAAAAATAGTTAATAATTTAACGAAATAATTTTAACAAAACTTTTTGTAGAAATAGATAATTTTATAAAAAAATTTTAGAAAGAATTTAAAAAGTTTAATAGAAGACGATAGTATAAAAAGAGATATAGAAATAAATACTCTCATCATTTTTATAATTTTCAGAGATAATCTTAAAAAATGGATTGCTAAACTTGAATAACTAAACTACTGGAGATATTTATTTCTC
This sequence comes from Nitratifractor sp., assembly GCA_015491955.1. Classification (GTDB taxonomy): domain Bacteria; phylum Campylobacterota; class Campylobacteria; order Campylobacterales; family Sulfurovaceae; genus Nitratifractor. The sequence continues at coordinate 6,056 of WGFZ01000024.1, forward strand.
AATTCAACCGTTAGATAGTACACATAATGATTAAAATTTACTTTATCAAATACCAAATAAATATAAGATATAATTAAAATATGAAATATAATGATATAGATTTACAAAATTGGAAAGAA
>WGFZ01000025.1 GCA_015491955.1 Nitratifractor sp.
GACTCTCCTGTAAGAATGTATCTAAGGGAGATGGGTAAGATTCCTCTACTTACAAAAGATGAAGAGATTGAACTTAGTAAACAGATTGAAGAGGGTGAAGATATTATTATCGATGCTATATGTTCTGTTCCGTATCTAATAGACTATATTCTAAACTATAAAGAGCCTCTTCTAAATAGAGAACGTCGTGTAAAAGAGCTGTTTAAAAGTTTTGAAGATAGTGGTAGTGATAGTGAAGATGATGTTGATGAAGCTACAATTAAATCTCGTAGAGCTGATAAGAGAAGTATTCAAGTTATTGAGAGCTTCAAGGCTTTAGAGAAGGCAAAAAAAGATTGGCTAAAGGAGCGTAATAAGCTTGTAAAGATTCAAGATGATAATGAGAGTGATGAGGATACAATATTTCACGAACGTCTAAAAGTGGCATTTCGTAAATATCAACTAAAAAAGGCTCTTCTCAATCTTGGACCCACAAGTAAATTAATTAATGAGCTTGTAAAAGCGATGGAGACAGCTCTAAAGAGTGATGACGGTTTCGAGAAAGAGCTAAAGCGTCTTGAGTATCGTCTTCAGCTATTTAATGACCAACTTAGAGCTAATCACCAAAAGATACTAGATAATATTGTGAATATGTCAAAAGAGGATATTGCCTCTGCTGTACCTGAGACTACAATGGTAAGTAGCTATGTACAGATTAAAAAACTATTTGAAACACGAGAGGCTAGTAAAAATAGCTTTGATTTACCACCTGAAAAACTTGAAGAGATTCTTAATCAAATTCGTATTGGAAAGCATAAGAGTGAAACAGCAAAAGCGAGAATGGCAAAATCTAACCTACGCCTTGTTGTCTCCATTGCTAAACGCTATACAAATCGTGGTCTCCCATTCTTAGATTTGATTCAAGAGGGGAATATTGGCTTAATGAAAGCAGTTGATAAGTTTGAGTATCAAAAGGGATATAAGTTCTCTACCTATGCAACTTGGTGGATTCGTCAAGCTATATCTCGTGCTATTGCAGACCAAGCACGTACCATTCGTATTCCAATCCATATGATTGAAACAATCAACCGTATCAATAAAATTATACGTAAACATCTGCAAGAGAATGGAAAAGAGCCTGATATTGAAACTATTGCAAAAGAGGTTGGGCTTAGTGTAGAGAAGGTAAAAAATGTTATTAAAATTACAAAAGAGCCTGTAAGTCTTGAGACTCCTGTAGGAGATGAAGATGATGGACGTTTTGGAGACTTTATTGAAGATAAAAATAGTCTTAGTCCTACTGAAGCAGTTTTAAATGATGATTTAAATAATCAAATTGATGAGGTACTCGAACAGTTAAATGAGAGAGAACAAGCTGTTATTCGTATGCGTTTTGGACTATTAGAGGATATGAGTGATAGGACTCTTGAAGAGATTGGAAAAGAGCTTAGTGTTACAAGAGAGAGAGTTCGTCAAATTGAATCTAGTGCAATAAAGAAGTTAAAACACCCAAAAGTTGGACGAAAACTTAAAAATTATATAGAAGAGTAAAATGAAAAAAGAGTTGAGTAATCCACAATTTTTTGCTCTAATTATTGGTACAGAGATTTTAAATAGAAGGCGTAATGATAAGCATTTTGATTTCCTATCTAAAGAGCTTTTAGAGCGAGGATACCACTTAGCAGGTAGCTTTATTATAGAAGATGACCCTGCTCTAATTATCCAAAGCCTTAAATTTTTATCTTCACAAGCAAATTCTATAATATTTAGCTTTGGAGGAATTGGCTCAACTCCTGATGATTATACTCGTAAAGCTTCAGCTATTGCTTTAAGAGATGGAAAGTTAATTGAAAATCTAGAAGCTAAAAAGATTATTCAAGAGCGAATTAAAATAATGAATATTGAAAATCCACAATATCCTCTTAAAATGGCACAACTTCCACGTGGAGCCAAATTACTAAAAGATAATCCTGTAAATAAAATGCCAGGATTCTATCTTGATGATAGATACTTCTTTACCCCAGGTTTTCCTAATATGGCTCACCCTATGGTAGTTGAAGCTCTTAATAAATTTTTCCCATCTAAAAAAGATAAAGAGATAAGAAAAACTTTTACTGTTTTAGCAAGAGAGAGTACAATCATTGACCTTATGGAGCAAGTACCAAGCAATGTAGATTTATCAAGTCTTCCTAAAATAAAAGGAGATAAGGCTAGTGTTGTGATCTCGTTAAGCTCTTATAATCTAAAAAAGCTAGAAGAGGTATTTGAAAATTTTATTCAAGCTCTAAAAAAACGAGATATAAGCTACCACTTAGGAGAAGATTTAAATAATTAAATTTAAGGCTTAATCTCTATAGGTGTTCCTATATCTACAGCTTTCCAAATCTCTCTCATATCACTATTACTAACAGCTATACAACCTGATGTCCAATCAAAATGCCTCCATATAAAAGAGAGCCACTCCCAGCCATTGGGTTCTCCGTGAATCATAATATCTCCACCTGCATTAAATCCTTCTCTTCTAGCTCTACGTTTTTGTTTTGCTGTGGGATATGAGATATGTATAGAGCGATAGAAGTGGCTATTTAGATTTTTAAAATCTAAAATATAATGCCCCTCTGGTGTCTTTTGGTCATTTAATCTCTCTTTTGCTCCAATAGGATTTCCACCTAAAGATATGGAGTATTGGCGATACACTTTTCCATATCTAATGAGATATAGTTTTCGCTTTGATTTAACTACTAAAACCTTTTGAGCTTTGGCAATAGAGAGATTTTTAGAGGCACTAAGAGGCTCTAATAAAAATATTGTATAGCACAATATCAAAAGAGACCAAGAGAGTCTCATCTAATAATATGACCTACAAATTTGGCAAAATTATCAATAATCTCTCCACCTCTACGATAACCAAGCCCACAAGATTCATAAGCAAAAAATACTCCAGCTTGGTATCTGTTACCATTAATATCTTTAGGGAGTTCTACAAACTCTTGATATAGCATTGGATAGTTAGCATAATCACCTTGCATATCTGTAAGAACTGTTTTACCATCACTTTGCAAAATAGCTACATTTCCACCCTCTCTACCAAAGAATGGTTTACTTACTTGCATCTTCCCTTTTAAGGGTTCAAAAGAGCTTTCAAGTAAAAGCGGATGATTTGGATATAAGTCCCAAAGAATTTTTAAAATTCCCTTACTTTGGAAAAGAAGTGTATAGGCAGGATTAAAGATAATAGCCTTTTGGTTTTGAATAATTTGAGTAAGAAGCATTGCTAAATCTGGCTCTTCAAGAGCAATATCTTCCCAAGGAATAAGTTTAAACCAGAGTTCATAATTCTCTTCATCAAAGAATACTCCCTCATCACCATCAAACTCTATCTCATCAATATAGGCAAACTCTGTCTCAAATCCTGCCTCATCTGCGATATACTGTAAAAGTTTAACAGTATTCTCCTCTTCAGCATTACCACGAATTGATGTAAATAGGAATCTCCACCCATTATATCTATCTTCAAAATCCTCAACACTCTCTTCAAGTGTTACAATTCTCTTGAAATTTTCTAATAAAGCATCATAAATATTATTAAATTGTGCCTCTTCATCTAAAGAGTTTCTCTTTAGCATAGCCCACTGTACAATAGCACTCTCAAAAAGAGCAGTCGGAGTATCTGCATTGAACTCCAATAGCTTAATTGGCTTACCATCAATACCACCAGCTAAATCAAAACGTCCATATAGATGCCAGTGTACATCATTTTCCCAACTATTTTTAATTAAATCGACAAGATTAAAAGGTATTCCTATTTCGTGAAAGAGATTATTATTTATTACATACTCTCCAGCCTCTACAAACATATCATAAAGCTCATTACCAGCCTCATAATAAGCCTCAGCTTCAGCCTCTGATACCTCTACTAAGGCATCAGCAAGATATGGAGTCTCATCACTATCTGTATGCCACAAAAATCCCAAATCTTCAAGATAATCTCTATCAAGTGGTTCTATAGGATATAAAGATACCATCATTAACCTCCAAAAAATCCGCTTCTAGCACCACTTGTTCTACTCCTACTACTTCCAAAAAATCCACTTTTACGTGTTGATGAAGTAGTTGAACCTCTTGCACCCCTCTTAAAACTATTTACGCTACGATTATATGTAGATGGACTTTTATAGCTAGAACGACGTGTCTGTTGATAATTTTGATTATTAAATAGCTTACTTCCAATCCAAGAACCAATAATTGCACCAGCAGCACTTGATAATATAGTCTCTCCAAGACTCAAACCACCAGATTTTGCCTCTTCTGCTCCATTTGGACTAGTAAGGGGTGAAGTACCATTATCTATCTTTGCCTTCTCTTTTTTAATTAATTCATCCATCTCCTCTTTTGTCAAAACCTTTTCAGTTCCATCAAGTTTTTTAAGTACTATACGAGTCTCTTTTGCAGGAAACTCTTCAGCAATCTTATATTTACCAGGTTTTATCTCTTCAATTACAACAAAAGCATTTTTTTGTTGAGATGCTACGCTATTTTCCTGCCCACTTTTATTATCTTGACAACCATTAAGTCCTACTGTAAGTAGTAATCCCAAACCAACACCTGTGGCATACGTAGATAATTTTTTGATATGTTTCATAAGTAGTATCCTTTAAATTTTTTAAAAAAATAATATACCTTAATTAAATATTTTAAAAGCTTATATTATATGATAGTTATTTATAAAAATAGAATATAGAAGGAGGGGGAGCCTTCTAAAAAAGAAGATTAATCCATCTGTTTACGAAGGAATGTAGGAACATCAAGAAGGTCTTCTCCAACTGATTCTCCTCCTGCAACTTTACGAGTTCCAACATAGCTACGATATGGCTTTTGTTCTACTTTTTTTACCTCAGGCTTATTCCGAGTCTCTTCTGAAGGCTTATCGCTCTTTTTAGTACTAGAAGGCTCTGGAATTGATTCAGGGTCTTCAAATCCTGTTGCTACGATTGTAATCTTAACTTCATCTAACTCTAGATTTGAGTCTGTTGTAGTACCAAATATCACACTAGCATCTTCATCAGCATGCTCTTCAATGATATTCATTGCATCAGAGATTTGTAAAATAGGATAGTCTGGGTGGATATGGAAATGTACCAATACTCCTTGAGCTCCATTGATAGATACATTATCTAAAAGTGGAGAATCAATGGCTGCCTTGGCCGCATCATAAGCTGCATTTGAACCAGTGGAGCTACCAGAACCCATTAGAGCAAGACCACGATGACTCATAACAGTCTTAACATCTGCAAAGTCAAGGTTAATATCATTAGGACCGTGAGATAGAATCACATTTGAAATTCCAGCAACAGCTTGACATAAAACATCATCAACTAATCTAAAGCTCTCTTTAAGTCCTAAATTCTTTTCAACTATTGAAAGAAGACGCTCATTAGGAATTACAATAATAGAATCACTCTCACGTTTAAGCTCTTCTAAACCAGCTTTTGCTAACTTTTGTCGTTTTCGACCTTCAAACTTAAAAGGTGTTGTAACGACTGATACAGTTAAAGCACCAACCTCTTTGGCCGCTTGAGCAATAATAGGAGCTGCTCCTGTTCCTGTACCTCCACCTAATCCTGCTGATATAAATACAATATCAGCACCAACAAAGGTATCCTTAATTTCGCTAAAATTCTCTAAAGCTGCTTCTCGTCCTACCTCTGGCTTCATTCCAGCACCAAGACCTCTTGTAGCATTTACACCCAACTGTAGTTTAGTTGGAGCTAGTGAAGAATCTAGTGCTTGAGCATCAGTATTAGCAACAATTAAATCAATACCTCCGACCTTTTCAGAAATCATATGATTAATCATATTTCCACCGCCACCACCGACACCAATGGCTTTAATCTTAGCCCCTGCTAATGAGTTTTGAGATGATGGATTATCAACTTCTCTATTAAAATTTTTCATAATATCTGCTCCCCTTTTCTATTAAAATAGCTGTTTTGCCCAATTAACAAATCGACTTAACGAGTTACCTTCACGCTTTTGAGAAAAAGAACTAAAAAGATCCTCTTCCTTTCTATCTCCTACTTTTTTCAGATGCTCTATTTCAATACCTATATCGATATTCTCCTCTTTATCTTTACTTTTTATATCTATATCATTAGATTGTAATCGTCCTATATCTGCAATATCTGTTACGTTAATTCCCTGTTCATTTTTTCTATGTAGAAGTGTTTTACTATGGTCAATCTCATACTGAGTATATTCTCCTACACGATACAATAATAATCCAATTACTGTTGCATATACTGGATCTTTTAATTCATCATACATTCCGCCCAATTGTCTTGGTAAACCAATCCTAACAGGAATACCGTGGAATATTGCTTGAGCCAACTCTCTTATGCCTTTGAGTTTAGTCATTCCACCAGTTATTACAATTCCAGAGCCAATTTGCTCTTCCAATCTACTCTTATCTAGTGTTTGAGCAAGAATTAATAATGCCTCTTCCACCCTTGCTAAAATAACATTATGGATAATCTCTAGTGAGATATTATTTCTATTTTCAGCATCTCCTATAAGAGGTAACTCAATAGACTCATTTGACGTTTCAAGAAGATTTCCATGACATATTTTAACACGTTCTGCTGTCTCTAATGGAGTATGAAGTGCCATAGAGAGGTCATTAGTAATATGATTTGAACCAACAGCTAGGAAGTTATTATAACGAATTGAGTTACCAATATGAATTACCATATTACTTGTATGACCACCAATATCAATAACACATACTCCAAGCTCCCTCTCATCTTCTCCCATTACAGCTAGTGCTGAAGCGTAGCTATTGAGTACAATTCCATTTATCTCTAACCCAGCAGAGCGGACAGCTTTAGTTAAATTACTCAAAACAGACTTTTGGGTAACAATAATACTTACTTCTACTTCCATACGACTAGCATTCATTCCGTATGGGTCTTCTATAAAATCTTGCTCATCAACTTTAAAGTTATATGGTAAAACGTGTAGTACTTCAAACTCATTTGGGATATTAGCATTATATAGTGCTGTATCCATAACACGTCTAATCTCTTTGATTGTAATATCTTGATTTGGGATATTTACAATACCAGCTGAATTTAAATTCTTAGCATAGGCATTAGATATTGAAATTGTTGCTTCAGAGATATTCTTTCCTGCAATACGACGTGCATCTCCTACTGCTTTTTTAATAGATTTTGATGCTAATTCAATATTAGTAATTACACCTTTTTTGACCCCAAGAGAGCGTGCAACTCCGTGTCCTGTGATCATAAGTGTACCATCATCTCCCTTCTCAGCGATAACAGCAGCAACTTTAGTTGAACCAATATCTACTACAAGTATTGTCTCCGCCACCTTATAATCCTTTGACAAATTTTTCAACAGGGTATCTTTTTGAAAGCTCTTTTAATAGATTCTGCTCTAAGCTTCTTCTTTTAATCTGGTCTGCTACTGCTTTAATCCCTGTACTTAAGTTACTATCAGCTTTCGCTATCTTCTGACTTACAATAAGATAAGCAACGACTCTACCTCTTCTTATAGGAATAATACCTTTTTTATGATTAGATAAAAATAACTTTTTTAAAAATTCCATACTTTCAATCGAATTAAGTGGAGTAATTTTTCCAGAATATGATAATTTTAAATATTTACTTTCATAAATTAACTTTGTAGAATCTTTAAGAATATCTTTTGCTTTTTCTAAAAGAAGCTTACTTTTTTGCTTTGCTATCCAAGCTCTAACAACCTCTTTTTTCGCCTCTTCAAAGCTCATAATATGAGAAGGAATCTCCTTTTCAATACGTACTGTAACATATCTATCACCCACAGCTTTTGGTTTTATAAGTTCACCTACATTATGCGTAATAATCTCTTTCCATAGCTCAGAGGATAATTTCTTATCACCTTTAATGAATATCTCTGTCTTAGTAGGAGATTTTTTACCTTTTTTTAGAGCTATATAATCAAGTAAAGCCCTCTTTTTAGCTTTTTTAAGTCTATAATCTTTCAATAGACTCTTGTATGCCTCTTTAAAAGAGAGAGTTTTACCATTATTACTAGTATAATTAAAGCTATTTTTTCTATAAAACTCTTTGAGAGTATCTTTTGAAACATTCAAATCAGAAGTTTCAGTCCAAAGAAGAGATAGCTTAAACATTTTTGGAGTTTTATAACTATCTTTATGCTCTTTCCAATACTTTTTCACAGCAACTTCATCTACACTCACATTTATATCATTGCTACTAAGTACTTGATACTTTATTTTATCTTCTACTCCTAGTGCTGATGAGATTACATTACGCTCATAAGGAACGCTCTGTTTATCTATCAACTTCATTAATTTTTGAACTATAAGTTCATCTCTAAAAATAGCCTCAAAACTCTTACTATTTAAACCACGTGAATCTAAAAATGCGTTATAGTCTCTTTTACTAAAAACACCTTTTTCTTGAAAAGCAGGAATTGATACGATACTATTAGCAAGTTCATTATCTGAGACTACAATTCCATAATCTTTGGCTAAATTTAACCAATAGGCTTGAATAACAAGAGTTTGAAATACTTGATTTGACAATCCTAAAGATTTTGCTTTAGCATCATCAAACTGCCCTCCGAAAGATTTTGATACCTCTTGATAGAGGTTTTGATAGCTAAATTGATACTTCTCCTGAGAAATCTTAACTTTTCCTACTTTAGCTATAGCTCCAGATTTTGAGCCATACTTATAACTCCCCCAGCCAACAAATCCTGCCCCAATAAAGGCAATAGTGGCAATCCAAATTGTTACAACAAGATATTTATTATTCTTTTGCATCCAAGCAATCATCTGTAATAGACCTTCATATTAGAATTTGTCTATAATTTTAGTGAAGATGTGGTTAAGGGGTGTTTACCTCTAAAAATAAAAAGGAAAAATCTATGACTAATCAAGAGCTAATGCAAAGAGATATTCAACACATTTGGCACCCCTGTACTCAAATGAAAGACCATGAGACTCTTCCTATAATCCCTATAAAATCAGCAAAGGGTATTTGGCTCTATGATTTTGATGGAAGGAAGTATCTTGATGCCATCAGTAGCTGGTGGGTTAATCTTTTTGGACACTCTAACCCATATATTAACTCTAAGATTATTGAACAAACTAAAAATTTAGAACATACCCTCCTTGCTGGTTTTACCCACTTACCAGCTGTTGAGTTAGCTCAAAAACTTGTTGATATTACACCACAAGGCTTAGAGAAAGTATTTTTTGCAGATAATGGTTCTAGTGCGATAGAAGTAGCTCTAAAGATGAGCTATCACACTCACAAAAACCAAGGAGAAGAACGCTCCTTATTCCTATCTCTTAGCAATAGCTATCACGGTGAGACTTTGGGAGCTTTAAGTGTGGGGGATGTGGCACTCTACAAAAGTACATATAGACCTCTTCTTATCCATAATATTCAAACTCCTGTTCCAAAAGATAAGAGTTTAGAAGCTACAAATGAGGCACTCTTCGCTCTTGAGAATATACTCAAAAAGCGTGGTAGAGAGGTTTCTGCTCTTATAATTGAGCCTTTAGTTCAAGGAGCTGGTGGTATGCATATGTATGGAGCTGAGTATATTAAGGGTGCTTATAAATTGATAAAAGAGTATGGTATTCATCTAATTGCTGATGAGATTATGACTGGATTTGGAAGAACTGGGACTATGTTTGCTTGTGAACAGGCCAATATAACTCCCGATTTTATGACACTCTCAAAGGGTTTAACAGGTGGCTATTTGCCACTATCTGTTGTAATGACAAAAAATAAGATATATGAAGCCTTCTATTGTGATTATGGAGAATATAAAGCATTTTTACATTCACACAGTTATACAGGAAATCCTCTAGCTTGTAGTACTGCTCTAGCAACTCTTGAACTTTTTGAACAAGAAGAGACACTAAAAAACAATAAAAATAAGAGCCAAAAAATTGCCAAGAATCTAAAAAAGTTTCTAAACCTTAGCAATGTAAAATCTATAAGACAAACTGGAATGATAGGTGCTGTAGAGATGATTGATTACCCTAGCAGTGAGAGAAAAGGGCTTGAGGTATATAAATATGGATTAGAAAATAGTGTTCTTATTCGTCCACTTGGAAATGTAATCTATTTTATGCCTCCATATATAATCAATGATGATGAGATTGATATGATGATGGAGGTTGCATATAATGGTATTGCTAATATTATGAATTAGATGCTTGAGTATTAGATTTAGAGCTATCACCTATCTCCTCATTATTATCTTCTGAGTTTTTCTCTTTTAAACTTTTCTTATCTAAGGGGCTATTTTCAAGGAAATCTTTTTCAAGAAAATCTTGAACAGACAGTGCCTTTTGAGAATCTCTCTTTCCAAAATAGGATAAGATACCTTTTAAATTTATCTTTTCAAATATGCCACTTGACTCTTCATCTTTGCTCTTATCTTTGTCTTTACTCTCATTTTTTTTCTCTGATTTATCTACACTATCTTCTGAAGATTTCTCCTCTTTTGTACTATCTTTTATCTCCTCTTCAAAGAAACTATCTACTTTAAACTCCTCTTCCTCGATATCATCTTCTTCAATATCCTCTTGATGAGAATCTTCGAGTAAATTTTTCCAAGAGACATTTTCCCAAGAGATATTCTCCTCCAATGGACTCTCTTCTAGTGATTCTTCTAAAATCTCCTCCTCTTGTAAAGAATCTCCTTCTATAGCCCTTTTAGAGAGTTCTTCCCAAGATATTTTCTCTTCCTCTTCCTCTTGTTCCTTCTCCTCTTCTATACTCTCTTTAGAAGGCTCTGATGAGCTATTAGTCCCTACCTCAACCTCTTGTTTAAAGTTGTCATTTTCAGACTTCTCCTCATTAGAGGCTTTTTCAGAAGGTTTTAAAAGTTTTAGCCACTCAATAAAGCCATTCAAACCTTGAGAATTTTTAAGACGTTCATAGTGCTTACTAGCACGTTCAACACCCAACTCTGAAGCCTCCTCATAAAGTAGTAGAGCCATTTGTTTATCTCTTTTAATTCCAATCCCATACTCATAAAGCTGTGCTAAATCACAAATAGCTTCAGGAAAATTGTGATCGGCTAAATTATTTAATATAGCAAAAGCTTCAATATGATTCTCTTCTATAACCTCTCCACGTACAAGTTCACGAGCTAAAAGGAACTGAGCAAATTGTGATTCTGTACCAGCTGATAATAGAAGTACCAATGCTGATTCTGCTATCTTACCTTTATCTTTATATTGATAGTAGTACTCTAAAAACTGCTCTATATCATCTTCAGTATAAGAGTGGAAGGTAATTTTTCTCTTCATCTTCTCTACTAATTTAGAGGTCTTATTTGTATTCTCAATAGGAGGAAACTGATTAAGCATATTTTTAAATTTCTGTCCAATATATGGTATAGGAGGATACTCTTTACTCTTCTCTTTAGTACTTTCATCTTCAATGGTATCTTTAGGCTCACTAGATTCAATATGCTCTATCTCTTCACTAGAGTCAATATTATCTTGTTCTAAAACACTTTTATCTTCTTCTACATCTTCTTTTAAAGCTATAGGCTCTTTTTTATCCTCTTTAGATACTTGTTGTATATTTTCATCTTCTAAAAGATTATCTACACTATTTTTAAGATTAATATCTGATAAATCTATATGATTTTGTAAATTAGGATACTCCTGTACTTTTTTAGAACTCTTATTCTCTTTTTTAACTAAAAAATCATCAAGAGTATAATCAAAACTAGGGGGGGGTGTGTACTCTTTTACTGGAGGTACTTGACTCTCTTTTGAGTAATTTAAAATATCCTCTAACTCTAAAACTTTATCCTCTTCTAATGAGATTTTAATCTCTTCACTCTTTTCACAATCATCTTGTTTAGTAAAAAATCCATCTTCTTGAGTATTGTTATACTCCTCTATCTTATCTAGTGCTTGACGGTAATTTTGTAATTCAAGTAAATCAATAATCTCATCAAGTCTATTATCAAAACTAAGTTTTCTCAATATTTCACACTGAAATGCTACAGTATTAAAATCTCTAACCTTTATTGCCAATTGAACAATATCTAAACGTTTTATAATCTCTTCCATCTACTCCCCCATTCTTTTAGAGAAAAGAAATAATATCACACTTCATCTATAGTATTAGAAATTATTTTAAAAAAACCAAAAATATAGAAATAGTTTTTTTGGTATGATAGCACCACTTTTACATAATGAAAGAGACTATGAGACAATATAATAACAGCAAAACTCCACATATACCCGTCCTTCTTTCTCACGTCTTAGAAAGTTTTTCCACTCTAAAAGAGGGGCTTGTTATAGATTGTACCTTAGGATATGCAGGTCATAGTAGTGCCATACTTCAAGCTCACCAAAATATTAGACTAATTGGAATAGACCGAGACCCTGAAGCTTTAGAATTTTCAAAAAAACGCCTTGAAAATGATAGAGATAGGATTAAATTAGTTCAAGGAGACTTCTCTAAAGAGTTAAAGAAGATATTAGAGATAGAAAATCCCATAGCTATATTAGCTGACTTTGGAGTTAGTTCATTACAACTAGATAAGAGAGAGCGAGGATTCTCCTTTGAGAGTGAATCTTTGGATATGAGAATGAATCCCAATGCACCTTTGTGTGCTTATGATATTGTAAATAGTTATCCAAAAGAGCGTCTTATATCTATTTTTAGAGATTATGGAGAGATTTCTCAAGCTAAAAAATTGGCTCAAGCCATTGTTGATAGACGTGTAAAAGAGCCTATAACTACTGCCAAAGAATTGGCACAAATAGCTAAAAGAGTGCTATATAATAGGGGCAAGACTCACCCAGCTACACAGATGTTTCAAGCAATTCGTATTGAAGTTAATGATGAGCTTGGTGAAATTACCAGCTTGTTAGATACACTAGAGAAGTATCGTCCAGATAATTTAATCGTCTCATTAATAACCTTTCACTCCCTAGAAGACCGTTTAGTAAAAAACTACTTTCGTAAATGGAGTCGTAAATGTATCTGTCCATCAGAAGCTCCTAGGTGTAGTTGTGGTGCTAATCACGCTTTAGGACGTGAGTTAAATCGTAAACCGCTTATAGCAAATTCAAAAGAGCAGAAGGAGAATCCTAGAAGTCGTAGTGCTAAACTTAGAAGTTTTCAGTTCAATATCTCAGGAGTATCTATATGACAATGAATAGTTATAAGGAGACTAAAGGAGTTAGCCTATATTCTCTTATTATAGTTTTTATCGTAATGAGTATCATTGTTATACTTGCTTTAGCCAAAGTCTATTTAAGTAATCAAATATATAAAGAGAGCCGAAAAATAAATAGTTTGAGTACAGATGTCGCAGCCTTAAAAGAGGAGCATAGTATTTTACAGCTACACGTTCAAAGGCTTAAATATAAAATTAAAATTACAGATACTCTCTTTAGTATAGAGCAAAGTGGAGATTCTACTCTCTTAGATGATGAAAAAGTTATCCCATGATAAAACGTATAGTTAATTTTGCACTAAATCAGCCAATATTAAACCATATTCTATTTATTTTAGTAATGGTAATGGCTCTATTTGCATACCAAAATATTCCAAAAGAGATATTCCCTCCAGCTGATTTAGAAAAAATATCAATTACAGGAGGATATGCAGGAACTAGTGCTGACATTCTTGATAAGATGGTTGTTGAGTCTATTGAAGATGACCTTAAAAGTGTTGAGAATATTGATAATATCAAAACAGTTATTCAAAATGGTTCTTTTTCCATTACAGCAGATATAAAAGCAAATGCCAATAAACAATTAGTTTTAAACGATGTAAAAGATGTAATTGCTAAGGTAAAAAGAGATATTCCTGCTGATATGAATGAGCCTATTGCTAGAGTTGTTATACATAGATTTCCACTTCTTTTAATTGCCGTATCAGGAGATGTATCTCAACATAAACTTTTAGAAGTGGCAAAAGCTCTAAAAAGTCGTCTTTCTAAATTTAAAAATTTAAATAGTATAGATATTAGAGGTGATGCTGATTGGGAGCTTAAGATAAAAATTGATGATAAGAGACTAGAGGCATACAATATCCCTAAGACTCTCTTCTATCAAGCTATTCAAGGACTAAGCTCAATATATCCTGCTGGAACTTTTAAAGAAGATGGAAAAGAGTTTTACCTATCTACTATAAATGGTGAAAAAGATGTAAAAAGGATTAAAAATACCCTAATAAGTGTGGCGGGAAAACATATACGTATAGGGGATATTGCTAGTGTTAGTTTTGGGCTAAGTACTCCTAATGAGTTATCCCACTTTAATGGAAAACAAAACATCTCACTCAACCTTAGTAAAACCTCTAGTGGTAACGCTATTGCACTAAGTCATCAAATAAGAGGGCTTCTACACAACTTTGCCAAAAAGTATCCAAATTTAACTTTTCAAGTCTATACAGACACATCTATCTGGATAAAAAACCGTATCAACCTCGTAAGTTCCAATATCTTTTTTGGTCTTATTCTCGTCTTTCTTGCCCTTTTTCTTAGTGTAAATTGGCGTATAGGTTTAGTAGTAGCCATAGGTATTCCTACTAGCTTTTTCATTGCTCTAATATCAGCTGAAGCTCTTGGATATAGTATGAATATGCTAACAATGCTTGGAGCTTTGATTGCCCTTGGAATGCTTGTTGATGAGGCTATTGTTGTAGCTGAAAATATCTATCGACACCTAGAGATGGGTAAAAGTCCATATCAAGCCTCTCTTGATGGCTCAGTTGAAATGTTTCCAGCCGTTGCTACTGCTACTATGACTACAGTTTTTGCCTTTTTACCTCTGCTTATTATGAGTGGTCAGCTTGGAATTTTTATGAAAGTTTTACCTGTAATGATTACAATCTTACTTCTTAGCTCACTATTTGAAGCTTTCTACTTTCTTCCACTTCACGCTAAAGAGTTTTTTAGTATTGGTCATAGGATTGACCACCACGAAGCTAGTCCTCTTTGGGATAGGGCTATTATCGGCTATCAAAAGATACTTAAGCAACTTCTAAATAGTAAAAAACTCTCACTTACTCTAATGGTTATAGCCATTTTACTCGCTACATTTGCAATGTTAAAGATTAGTAAATTTCAACTCTTTCCAAGCTTTGATGCAAGTCAAATATATATTAGTGGAAAAGTTGATATAAATAATCGTTTAAAAAAGACTGAAAAGCATATAAAACAGATAGAAGAGGCTCTAATAAAAGAGTTTAAAGGGAGAGATGTAGCCTCTATTACCTCTATTGTAGGATTGAAATTTAATCCAGACCAAAGCTTTGAGAGTGGGGAAAATCTTTTTCAAATATTTCTAAATCTAAATGAGAGAAAACCTGAAAACTTTTTTGATAAATATATAAATCCTATTTTATCCTTGGAGTATAACTCAAAAAATATGCTTAGAACTCACTCAGCTCAAGAGATTTTAAAACGTACTCAAAAGATTCTATCACACTATAAAAATATCCATATTCAAAAAGGTAATAAGATTCTATATCAAGAGTTAAGTGCCTTTGTCCCACAAGCTGGAATTGTTGGACACGATATTGAGATTGGAATCTCTGCTACTAACAACAAAATAGCATTTAATGCTCTAAGCAGATTAGAAGATGCTCTTAAAAAGATTAATGGGGTAATTGATATTTCAGATAATGCAAAAGTTGGACCTAGTGAGTTGAAACTACAAATAAATAACTATGGTAAAAAGTTAGGCTTTAATGAGGAGAATCTCCTTCAAACTCTTAGAGGATTATATCTTGATGCAGAGTATGGGAAAATGTTTGGTAAAAAAGGGCTTATACGTATCCATATAGAAGACCCAAATCGTAATAATAATATTAATCTTAGAGCATTAAATATAAGAACACCAGATGGGAAACAGAGTGTAGCTCTTGGTGAAATTACAAATTTTATCTATAAAAAGAGTATGTTGAAACTCTACAAAGAGGATGGACAAAGAGTCTGGAGTGTTACTGCTAGAACTCATAAAAGAGTTATCTTACCTAGTGAAGTGATGCAAAAGATTCGTCCTATTATCAAAAAACTACGTAAAGAGGGTATTAAAGTTATAATCAAAGGTGAAGAGAAGGAGAATAGACAGGTTAAAAAAGAGATGTCCGAAGCTGGTATATTAGCAATATTTTTAATCTTCATTGCCCTTGTTTTGATGTTTAACTCTTTGATACTACCACTCATTACTATATCTGTAATTCCACTCTCTATTTTAGGGGCTTTAGTAGGAAACTCGGTTATGGGTCTTAATCTATCTTTACCTGGAGTTATGGGTATTGTAGGACTTGCTGGAGTTGTGGTTAATGATGCTCTAATTATGCTAGATTTTATTAAAGGTTCAAAGAGTTATGAAGAGATGGTAAAACGAGCTTCTATGAGACTACGCCCTATCTTCTTAACTTCACTAACTACAGTTCTTGGACTACTAACTTTAATGTTCTTTGCAAGTGGACAAGCTCTTATTATTCAACCTATGGCTGTGAGTTTAGGATACGGTGTAGCTTGGGCAACTGTACTAAACCTAATCTATATTCCACTAATGTATGCTGTTATATATAGAGTAAAGCAAAAATCCTAATCCTCTTTACTCTTAATATCTACTAAATCACTCAAAAGCTCTTTAGCCTCCTCCTCTTGCATCTCTTTACTCTCAATCTCTATTAAAATCTCTCTACACTCAGCGTGCATCTCTTGCATCTGCTCTAGCTCTTCTCTATCTGCTAATGAAATCATCTTCTCTTTCTCTACCATCATAAATATCTCATCAATAGCCTCTTCAAGGTCTGGCATCAACTCATTCATCAATAGATTCTTTAACTTCTCAGTAGCTTTCATATATATCCTTTTTAAAAAGAGATTGTAGCATAGCCTATTTTCAGAAGAGTAGAAGATAAATTCATATAAAATTCAACTTACTAGTTAGTAAGGAATAATATATGGTTAAACCACAATCGAAAAAAGAGGCTATATTAGAGGTCTCAGCACACTTTTTTGCAAATAAAGGCTACATTAAAACTACCCTTGATGAGATAGCATCAGAGTGTAGTATTACAAAACCAGCTATCTATTATCACTTTAAAGATAAACAAAATCTCTATGAAGCTGTACTTTGTAAACGTTTTGCTTTAATTAGTGAAAAGATTTTAAATGAGACTCAAAAAGATAATCCTACTGATGCACTTGAAGCCTATGTTAAGACATTTGGTTATTACCTTATAGAGGATATAGATTTTGGAGCAATATTTGCTAGAGAGTTAGCAGATGGAGCTAATAATCTTCCTAAAAAATGTATTAAGAATCTATCTATTATTCTTGAGCGACTCGATGAGATTCTCCTTCAGGGTAAAAGAGTTGGAGCTTTTCAAGAAGAAAATCCCTTTATGATTCAACTTATGATTGTCTCAACATTGACAAACTATCAAACAACACATAAACTAAGAAAAGATGTCCTTTCTCAACTTAATGGGACAAAAGAGCATATAAATCCTGAGCTTAGTGATATTATAGATAATCTAGCTCAAAAGATTAAAAAGGCACTAATATGTTAAAAAAGACATTAACTCTATCACTCTTGACACTATCGATTCAATCGGCAAATATTCATACTCTACTAAATGGAGTTAAACACCATTACAAAGCACAACTAGGAAGCTTAGATATTAAAAAAGCACAAAATGCTCTTGATTTAGTTCACTCTCAACTATATCCAAAGATTGAACTATTTGGGAGTACAACTCACTATACAAGTGCGACAAATTTACGTCCTACAACTCCTACAGAGAGTGCCAACTCAGCTCCAAATTTTCCATTTAGTAGAAATATCAACCGTATTGGTCTGAATCTATCAATGCCAATTTTTGTAAAATCACTCTATACTCTAGCAGACCAAGCACGTTTAATGCAACGCTCTGCTAGAGCTAAAAGAGAAATTGATATTTTAAAAGATGAAGCGACACTCATAGGAAGTAATGCAAATCTTCGCTATCTTCAAAAAGTTCATAAAGCTCTACTTAGAAAAAGAAAAACACTTTTAACAACAAAAAATATTATTAAAATCAAGGTTCAAAGTGGGAGAGCTCCACAATCTGCTCTTTTTAAAATTCAAAACTCCCTTTCTCAAATTAATATAGCAATTAATAATATTGATATTCAAAAAGAGAATATTTTTGCCTTAATAAAGACTCTAAGTGGCATAAATATACGACACGCTGTATCAATGTATCAAAAAAGAAGGATTCACAAAGGAGCATTTTTGGCTCTTAAACCTCTAAGAGATAAATATCTTGCCGATAAAACATCACTACAAGCTCAAAAAGAGAAGCTCCTTCCCTCACTATATCTTCAAGCAACTGTTAATAGAGGTTATGGAAAGAGCTATTTAACTAAAAAATCTATCCATAGAGATTATGGAAGTGTTGGATTGGCTCTAAAGATACCTATTTTAGATGTTCCCCAATATAAAAATATTGAAAAGGCAAAACTTCAAACACTAGTTAGTGCTACACAGATTGCTAAAACTAAGGAGGAACTTAAGAGTAAAGCTACCTCACTACAAAGAGAGTTACATCTTTTGAGAAATAGTATAAATTTAAACCGTCATAATATTACAAATCAACGTAAACTTCTCTCTATTGCTAAAAGTAGTTATGACTCTGGAAGAATGGATTTAGAGGAGTATCTACGTTATGTTGATGCTCTAGTTGATGCACAGGCTAATTTGTATAAGAGTCAAGCTCAATATTGGCAAACACTTGCTCAAATTGCATTCATATACGGAAATGACCTTGAGCATATCGTTAAATAAATATAAAAGGAATATATAGATGAAAGCTGTTATAAAGTTTTTTATTTTTCTAATAATTGTTGCTCTTTTAGTCTTAGGAGCTGTTAGGCTCGTAAAACTTCGTAAAGCCCAAGAGAGTAAAATACCACCTGCTAAAGAGTATGCTATTAGTGTAAAGACTCTTCAAGCTAAAAAGAGACATATAAAACTTACTCTTCCATATATAGCTTTAGCACAAAATGATAATGATGCTATCATAGCTTCAAAGGTCTCAGCTAGAATTTTAGAGATAAAAAAATCTGGTCAAGAGGTTAAAAAGGGAGAGGTTATTATTCGTTTAGATGATAGCTCTCTAAAGGCAAAACTTAAAGCTATTGAACACTCTATAACAGGTGCAAAAGAGGAGTTGAATGCTACACAAGCATCCTTAGAAAATATAGAGAGAATACACAATAGAACACAAGAACTCCTAAAGGTTAAGGGAGCTTCACAAGAGCAGTATCAAAATGAAGCTGTAAAAATCTCTGCTACAAAGGCTAAAATTGCTGAAATTCAAGCACAAATTATTAAGCTCAAATCAGATAAGACTTCAATTGAAGATAGCCTATCATATACAACTATAAAAGCTCCAATAGATGGAATTATTTCAAAGAGTATAGCTTCAGTTGGAGACCTTGCAATGCCTGGTAAACCCCTAATTAAACTATCAGCTACTAAAGGGACATATCTTCTTGTTCGTTTGCCCAATAGTGCTAAAAGCATTGACTTTAAGGGTAGGAACTATCCTCTAATACCTCTTCACTCAACTTTTAATGGATTAAATGAGTTTAGAGCAAATATTAATCACTATATCCCTAGTGGTAACAAAGAGGAAGTGTCTGTAGTTGTATATAATGGTGAAGGTGTACTTTTACCAAATGATACTCTACTTAACCGTGATGGCAAAAGCTATCTTTTCCTATTTGAAAGGGGTGAGAAGTTTAAAATGATTCCTGTTGATATTCACGCTAGTGGTCAAGAGGGAGTTGTTGTTAATGGAAGTTTCGATGGAAAAGAGATTATTGAAGCTAAACCAGATATTTTATTACGTCTTTTAAGTGGATACCCTATTGTAAAAGAGCCTATTCCCCAAGAACGTGGGAAGGAGAAATAAATAATGTTTGACTATTTTTATAAACGTCCTTATCAACTATATAGCTTAATTCTTGCATTTTTTGTCATTGGAATTGGAGCTTTAATCCTTCTTCCAAAAAACCTATTTCCAGATGCTAACCGTCCTCAAGTTGTAGTTATTACTCAAGTACCAGGAGCAACTGCTGAAGTAGCAGCTAGTACAGTTAGTAAACCCATAGAAGAGGAGATTTCACGTATTGCAATGGTTAGAGATGTTAGCTCTGTAAATGTTGCTAACTTCTCTATTGTAAAAGCAGAGTTTGAGTACAAAAAAGGGCTTGAAGCGGCTGCTGTTGATGTAGCGAATGCACTATCTATCGCAAAAGGAAGACTTCCTAAAAATGTAACACCAGCTGTATATACTGCAGGAGATTTTACACTTCCTGTTGATGTAATAACTCTCTCACCTAAAAAAGGGAGTGGAATAAAGGTCTCTGATATTCGTAAAATTGCCGATAGCTTTATTAAGCCTTATCTTTTAGGAGATGAAGCTATTGGAAATGTTGAAGTCTTTGGAGGATATCAAAGTGCCATAAATATAGAAGTTGACCCATTTAAAGCCAAAAAGTATGGTGTTGATTTTGAGAAACTTGCTAAGACAATATTTTCAATTAATAAAGATACCCCTGTTGGATTTACAAAAGGAAAAAATAGCTTCTATACCATTACATACTATGGAGAACGTGATGAGATTCAACGACTAAATAATATTACAATCTTACCAAACCTACATTTAGGTGATATTGCAAAAATTAGCTGGAGTTACAAAAAACGTACAAGTGCTTATATTGGAAATGGTAAAAATGGGATTGCACTCTCAATTCAAAGGGCTCCAGGTGGAAGTGTCTTAGCTGTATCAAAAGCAGCTAGAGCTCAGATGAAAAAACTACAAAAGTTATATCCAAATATAAATTTTTCTATCTCTGATACTCAAAGAGAGTTAATTGAGACTGCTAATACAAATATGCTTGAAGCTCTTCGTGATGCTGTAATTTATACACTCATTGTTATTATGATATTTTTAGGTAACTTTAGAGCAATTATTGCCGCAGGTCTATCTATCCCTATGGTATTTTTTGCCACAATGGCTATTATTTGGCTAACTGGTGGGGAGCTAAATATTGTTATCTATACTGCTATCATTCTAGCTCTTGGTATGCTAACTGATGATGCGGTGGTGGTACTAGAGAATATTGAACGACACCTCAACGAAGAACACGAGGATTTACAAACAGCTATTAAAAAAGGGACAAAAGAGGTAATATCCCCTATCTTTGCAGGAACTATTGCAACCATTGCCGTATTATTTCCTTTGATGTTTGTAGGAGACTTTCCTCAACATATATTCCGTCCACTAATTGAAACACTAATTATCGCTCTTCTTGTTAGCTACTTTTTATCAATTACCTTTATTCCAAAACTATCGGCTTGGCTCTATAAAAATGGAACAGGTAAGACAAAAGTTGAACAGATATTTGAGAAAATCTATGATAACACTATTGGAAAACTAGTTATCCCTTATATTGGAATCTTAAAGTTCTCAAATGGCAAATGGTGGGCATTACGTCGAATGTTTTTAACTGCTCTTGTTATGGTAACACTTGTTTTAAGTCTCAAAAATGTTATGCCTCTTATTGGAAAAGATGTAATGCCTCCAATGGATACAGGAATTATAAAAGCACAAATTGCATTTAGTGCCAATGAAAATGTTGAGACTGCTCAGAGAAAACTACAACCATTTATTAAATGGCTAGATAAACAACCTTGGTTAGTTAGAAGCTCTATAGCCTTTGGTTCTGAACCTGGGGTTTTAAGTCTTGGAAGCGGAAACTTACCAACAGAAGCAACCATCACCATTACAGCAGTAAATCGTTTTAAACGGAAAAAGAGTATTTGGCAACTTGAAAAGGAGATTAGAGACCATCTATCACTCCTTTCTGGACTAAAGAGAAATGATGTATTTGACTTTGGAGCTACTGCACTCTCTACTATTAAAGCACCCCTAGATATTCGTTTAAAATCGAGTGATTATGAGAAGCTACCTTCAAAATCAAAAGAGGTATTAAATGCAATAAAAGATATTAAAGGTTTAACCTCTGTATCAACAAGTTGGGATAGAGACTTTAGTGAGATTGAATTAAAAATTGATAATAATAAAGCTCTTAGCTATGGATTAACTCCTCTACAAATTATCTCACAAATTCCACTTCACGGAGGAGTCGCTTCACTAGCTGCTAACTTTACTTCAATGAAAACACAGTTTGTAAGAGTATATCTCAAAGGCAAATTTAGCCAAAATATTCAAACTCTAAGAATGCTTCCAATCTCTACAAAATTTGGAGAGATTCCACTAAGTCAAATTGCTACTATCAAGCCTCATCTAGTACCTGCTAAGATAGAAAGAGATAAGATGCTATATAGTATTGATGTAAATGGCTTTAGGGCTAAACGTCCTATTACTCATATTACTGATGATGCTATTAATGCCCTTAAAAAGGTAAATACTAATGGGTATATTGTTACTCAAGAGGGTGATATAGCTCAACTTCACGATAGTTTTAAGAGAATGATTAAAGCTATTGGTTTTGGAGTTATTATCTTACTTATGATTTTAATTGCTATATATGAATCTGTAAGACTAGCTTTGATTATGATTCTTGTTCTTCCTCTGTCTATGATTGGAGCAGCTTGGGGAATGCTAATATTCCATAAGCCAAGCTGTATGCCTTCGATGGTTGGTTTATTGCTTCTTTTTGGAATTATTATCAAAAATGCTGTTTTACTTATTGACTTTTATAAAGAGTATGAAAAAGAGGGTAAAACTCCATTTGAAGCAGCAATTGAATCTGTACGAGTTCGTTTCCGTCCTGTTATGATGACAGCCTTTGGAACAATTGCTGGAATGATTCCAATAGCTCTTGAACAAGCTGTAGGACTTGAGCGTCTATCCCCTTTGGCTGATGTGGCTGTTGGAGGATTGCTTATTGGAACACTACTAACTCTTGTATATGTACCACTTTATGCCTATGCCACAGACCCTAGGAACAAAAAGAATAATCCCATTAAAAAGATAGAAGATGAGATATAAAATAGAGTCTATTGCTTGTCATACCATGAATGAGGGAGAAGTTTTAAACTCTCATCTAAAAGATTTATCTCTTCACGAAGCTACACTTTATGGGGATAAAATATTAACTGCTAAGTTTTCTAAGCGTCTTAGTTGTGCTATTAAACATCTTCCTATACGTCTGCGTTTTCATTATAATTATTCAACACAAGATGCTATAAAAAGAGGTTTAGCAAAAGACCCAACTCTTATTTTAGATGATAAAATTTTTCTTGAGGGGTTGGTAAGTGCTGAAGAGATTACTAAAGCCTTTAACAATCTCGTGAACTACCCAACCGCTAAACAAGTTTAGACGATTGGGCTTCTTGCTTCATAGTATCATATCTAGTTACAAAAGTTGCAACCCCAAAAGAGGAGACTCCACAAGCTTATATTCCGATAGTTCCTACCGTATTTCTGTTATCTACTTGACCTAAGCCATAGTTTCTTATATTGACTGCTGCATTTATATCTCTATCGATATTTTTAGCTTTACACTCTGGACAGTCGAACTCTCTTATGTTGAGTGGTTTTTTACCTGTACTTGCACCACAATAAGAGCATATCTGAGAAGATGGAAACCATTTATCTATCTTGATGATAGTTTTACCTTTCCAACTCGCTTTATACTCTAATTGTCTCATAAATTCACTCCAAGCTATATCAGCCATTGATTTAGCTAGTTTATGATTTTTTATCATACCTTTTGCATACTCTTTTTGTCGGTAATCTAAAAAGTAGTTATATATAAACCTTCTAGAACCAAAATGTTTTTCAATAAGAGTTATTTGTGTTTTTGTTGGATAGATACGATATTTCATAGCTTTTAGCACTTGTAACTTCTTATTGATTTAATCTTTATACGATTATAAATTAAATTTATAAATA
>WGFZ01000026.1 GCA_015491955.1 Nitratifractor sp.
AGCTTACGTTTTTCATAGTGATTAATCTCAATACCTCTAGAAAATATTGACTCTATTCTCTCTTTGGCTTTTGATTGAGTATTATATTTTTTGTTTACTTGAGACTCCTCTATTGCCTCTTTTGCACACTCTCTTCCAAATGCGATAATCTCTAGTAGAGAGTTTCCACCTAATCGGTTTGCTCCGTGGACTCTAGCACTTGATGCCTCTCCCACGCTATAAGCTCGTTTTAAGCCCTTGATACGAAACTTATCATCAATAGCAATACCTCCCATTGTGTAGTGAGATGCTGGAGATATAGGAATAGGCTCTTTAAATGGTTCAACTTTTGCGTGTAGTCTAGCTAGATGAAGCTCTTGGGGCATTAGCTCTTGGAGTTTATCTTTTGAGATTGGGCGTAGGTCTAAAAAGATTTGATGACCATTTGATATCTGCTCAAATATAGCACGAGATACCACATCACGAGGAGATAACTCATCTATAAAACGTTCACCCTTTTCATTTATAATCCAAGCTCCTGCACCTCTTGCCCCTTCACTTAATAGTATAGAAGATGGACGCATAGCTGTTGGGTGAAATTGAATAAACTCCATATCCTCAACCACTCCACCAGCTCTTAGTACACTTGCTATACCATCACCAGTAGCACCATAAGAGTTGGTACTAAAGCCGTGATATATTCCTGCAAAACCTCCTGTGGCAACCACGGTAGCTTTGGCATATATAGATTTTATTTTACCCTCACTTATATCCCAAAAATCAGCTCCTAATACTTGATTATCCTCTGTGCTTATCAAATCAAGAAGAAGTAATCTTGAGTTAAACTCTATGTTAGACTCTAACGCACGGTCATAGAGAGTTTGGAGTATCTTGAGACCTGTATAGTCTTGAGCATAGCAAGTACGTGGGTGGCTTGAGCCTCCCATCTTGCGTTGAGCAATGCTATTTAGAGCTGTCTTAAAACTATCTCTACGAGAAAATGGAACTAACATCTTATCTAGCCACTCAATACTCTTAGGGGCTATCTGACATAATCTATTTACCATATTCTCATTGGCTAATCCACTAGCAGAACGAAGTGTATCGATATAGTGTTCTTCATAGCTATCTGGCTCTTCATTTCCTAAAGATGCGTTAATCCCACCTTGAGCCATAGATGTTTGAGCTTGAGTTGGAAGATTTTTACTTACTACCAAAACTTTTGCACCGTGAGCATTTGCCTCTAGGGCTGTTGTAACTCCCGCTCCACCACTTCCAATAATTAGTATATCAAGCATCTATTTTTTTACCTAAAAACTCTTCAATATTTTTAATAACACCATCAAGAAGTATCTCTCTTGCCTCTTTACTTGTCCAAGCTATGTGTGGAGTAATTAGCAGACGCTTGGAGTGTTTTAGCTTTAGTAGAGGAGAGTCTTGAGATATAGGTTCAGTAGATGTTACATCAAGTCCACAATATATATCTTTGTTATCAAGCTCTTTAGCTAGAGCCTCTTCGTCTATAATTCCACCACGTCCAAGATTTAAAATTATCGCCTTTGGCGGTAGAAGTTCAAGCTCTTTAGTACCTATTAGATTTTTTGTATTTTGATTAAGAGGAGCGTGAATAGAGACTATTTGACTACTTTTAAGAAGTTCTCGAAGCTCTTTATGTGGATAGATTTTACTATGAGGAGTCTTGGCTGTAGAGTAGTAACTAACATTTGCTCCAAAGCTAGTAGCTACTTTAGCTACCTCTAAGCCAATAGTTCCAAGTCCAATAATACCCCACTCTTTACCTTTTATTTCATAAAATGGGCGTTCTAAATTGGTAAAAAGTCCTCCCTTACTCCATTTGCCATTTTTTACAAATTCATCATAATATCTTAGTTGCTCAAGTAGATAAAAGAGCATTGCAAAGGTGTGTTGAGTTACGCTAGTAGTTGAGTATCCTGCTACATTCTTAACCTCTATACCAAGCTCTTTGGCTACTTCTAAATCTACATTATTTACCCCTGTTGCTGTTATACAAATTAGTTTTAAATTTGGGCAAGAGTGAAGAGTTTGGCTATCTAAAACTACTTTATTGGTTATTATAATATCTACTTCTTGGATACGCTCTAGGGTCTCATTAGGCAAAGTTTTAGGATATATCTTTAGCTCTCCAAAATGTTTTAAGGGGCTTAAATCTATATCATCACCTAGAGTTTTAGCATCAAGTATAACAAGCTTCATAAGGCTCCTTTTATCTCAAATTAATAGTAGGTGTATCTTCGTGGCAACCATTTCCCTCTTCAACAGCATCAAGCTTACAACCTCCATTATTGGGATTGGCATATAGTTTGTTTGGATTTTTTAGAAGAGGAAGTCTCTTGGTATCATTTTTTGGATTTAATTTTTTTGCTTTAAAAGATGAAATAATAGGCTCATCACCATATATAATTGTACTCTTACCATTATGGCGTTTTAGTAAAATTGGTATGGCATCTATTCCTAGACTCTTGGCTAAATATCTAACTGATGGGCTAGTTACACTTAGTTGAGTATATGAAATTTTATTTTTGGCTAGATAAGCCTTGACTTTTAGACAGTGTGGGCAGTGGTTTGAAGCAATAAGATATAGCCCATCTTTTTTAATTAGAGATTGATTTTTAGGAATTGCTAAATCACTTAGAGCAAAGAATATCGAAAATATTGCGGGTAGGGCATAGAGTAGATATTTAGGACGACTAAAAAGGGCAATCAAAATCAATCCACTATATACCCCTAGACAAAATAGACAAGGTTCTGGATTAGCAAATATTTGATACCCAATCATAATAGACTCAAAGCTAATAGCACTATATAGAGCTATAAAGTAGAGTTTTTCAAAGCTAGAGCGAAATATCGATAGGATACCTAAGAGTAAAATAGCAATAGTTGCAACTAATCCTAAGTAGTTGAGGTATATCGATGGAAATCGTAGAAGCTCTCCAGCTAGTTTACAACCAGTTGCCAAGCAAAGAGATTGGTGGTGAAGCTTAAGCCACGTTTCAAAACCTATATAGATTATAAGTAAAAGTGGTAAAATAACACGACTAATAAACTTCATAAACTCTCCTTTATTTATCTTCTATTTGATTTACAATAGCTTGAGCTTTGGTTTTAGCCTCTTCTACATTATTTCCAAGAGCTAAGGCTACTGCTAAACGCCTTCCTACGTGAGATTCTGGCTTACCAAAGACCCTAACAAAGGTATCTCTACTAAAGGCACTATCTGCAATAGTTATTTTTGGATTTGAACTCTCATTTTTTGCTTTATATGCACCACTTGCACCAGCTCCAAAAAATCTAAATTCAAGAGGAAGCCCTAGTACTGCTCTAAGATGAAGAGCAAACTCACTTTGGCTTTGTGTAATTAGTGTTACCATTCCTGTATCGTGTGGACGAGGCGATAATTCAGAGAAATAGACCTCATCACCCTTTACAAAAAACTCTACACCAAATATTCCACGACCACCCAAACCATCAGTTACAGCCTTTGCCATACTTTGAGCCTTCTCTAAGAGTTCTAAACTCATAGGCATTGGTTGCCAAGATAGAATATAGTCTCCATCTTTTTGAATATGTCCAATTGGCTCACAAAAGACAGTTTCTCTCTCATTACGAACAGTTAAAAGAGTAATCTCATAATCAAAAGGTACAAACTCCTCAACAATCAATTCACTAGCATCACCTCTAGCCTCTTTTGCTATCTCCCAACTCTTAGATATATCTTCAAAACTTCTAGCGATGCTTTGTCCGTGTCCTGAGCTACTCATTACAGGCTTTATTACACAAGGGAAGCCAATAGTTTTACTAGATTCTTCAAGCTCTTCTAAACTCTTTACAAAACGGTAAGCACTTGTTTTTAGTCCTAACTCTTCTGATGCAAAGAGACGAATATTTTTTCTATTCATTGTCTTATTGACCGCTTCAGCATTTGGAATTATGTGATAACCTCTTGCCTCTGCTTCAAATAGAGCTTCAATACTAATAGCTTCAACTTCTGGGAGAATATAGTTAGGTTTTTCTCTCTCTATTAGCTCTAAAACTGCCTCCTTATCTTGCATATCAATAGCATAAGCTCTATTTGCTACAAGATGTGCAGGAGCATTTTCATACTTATCAACGGCTACTACTTCAATTCCAAGACGTTGAGCCTCAATAGCTACCTCTTTACCCAATTCCCCAGAGCCTAGAAGCATAATTTTAATTGAATCATCTTTTAGTGGTGTAGTAAAGGTCATTATAAATCCTATAAATATATATTTTTAGGAGATTGTAGCATAGAATATAAAATGATTAATATTGAATTTATAAGGTTAAGATATTAAGTTTTAGCTATTCGCCAAGAGGCGAAATAACTTAGAGACGAGATTCGTAACGACGAAGCATATATAGCTTCTTGAGGATTTTTTTACGTGTAGCAATCTTCTCTTTCTTACGTGTCTCGGTAGGTTTTTCAAAATATTGACGAGCACGAGCTTCTGTAACAATTAGGTTACGGTCGCATTGACGCTTAAATTTACGATAAGCATCTTCAAAGCTATCTCTAGGAGATACAACGATACCAGGCATACAATCACCCCCTTCCTTGTCTTGTTTTAGCTAGGCTTAGACAAATTGGAGCGGATTATATCCAAAAATAGTTTGAAAAAGTATAATACCTAAATAGTAAAGGAGGTTTTTTATGCAACGACTCTATAAAAATTGTTATGAGATGGATAGTAGATGTTATAAAAAGTATAGTTTAAATGAAGATATTTTGATGGAACACGCAAGTTTAGGAGTAGCTAGAGTTATTAAAGAGCGTTTTGAGATTGGAAGTTCAGTTTTGATTGTTGCTGGAGCTGGAAATAATGGAGCTGATGGCATTACTCTCGCTCGTCTTTTACAAAATAGCTATAGAGTCTCTCTATTTTTACCTTTAGGTGTTAAGTCTAATATGGCTAAAGTTCAGTTAGAGCGTAGCAAGAGGGTAGGTGTAGAGATTGTTAATATTATAAAAGAGAGTGATGTAGTTGTAGATGCAATATTTGGTGCTGGGTTAAATCGTGAATTAAGTAGTGAGATTAAAGAGATTGTTGAGAAGTTAAATGCTTTAAAAGGTTTTAAAATAGCTTGTGATATTCCTACAGGATTAAATGAGTCTGGCTTTCCCTCTCCTGTTGCCTTTAGGGCTGATATTACTGTAACAATGGGAGCATTAAAAGAGTCTCTATATCTTGATGAGGCTAAGATTTATGTTGGAGATATTGAGTGTGTTGATTTAGGAGTAGATAGAACTCTATATGAGATAGAGAGTTCTACTTATCTATTAGAAGAGTCCGACTTTATGCTACCAATAAGAGCTAATAGACCAACAGCCAATAAAGGAAGCTTTGGACATAGTGTAATTTTTTGTGGAGAGAAGGCAGGAGCTGGGATAATGAGTGGCTTGGCGTCTAGCCGTTTTGGTGCGGGTTTAACTACTCTTATAGTACGTGATAGGTTAGAAGTTCCTCATATCTTGATGACTTCAAGTACAATTCCAACTAAAGCTACAGCTCTAGCTTTAGGAATGGGATTAGGGGATATTTTTGAAGCTGAGTTTCTAAAAAAGGAGGTTATTGATAGCTCTTTGCCTATACTCTTAGATGCTGATGCCTTTAGTAAAGTAGAGCTTTTAGAGATTTTATATCAAAAAGATAGAAAAGTTGTAATTACTCCACACCCAGTTGAGTTTACAAGGCTTTGGAAGATATTGTTAAAAGAGGATTTAAGTGTGAAGGATTTACAAAAGGAGCGTTTTACTTATGCTCGTAGATTTAGTAGTATTTTCCCAAATGTAGTACTTCTATTAAAGGGTGCAAATCCTATTATCTCCTATAAAGAGGAACTATTTGTTAATCCTCTTGGTAGTGTTGTTTTGGCAAAAGGTGGAAGTGGTGATGTGCTTAGTGGTATTATTGTGGCACTTTTAGCTCAAGGATATGAGGCTTTAGAAGCGACAATTCAAGGTAGTTTAGCTTTGGCTATGAGTGCTAGAGTATATAAAGGAGCAGATTATTCAATGGTAGCAACTGATTTAATAGATAATTTAAAACTACTTAAAAGGGGTATATATACGTGAAAAAGTATGTGAAAAAGATTGTAGTACTCATAAGTGGACAAGGTAGTAATCTTGAGTATATTTTGAAAAATTTACACCAAAAAAAGCTAGAGGTAGTTGGAGTAATTAGTAATAATCCTGAGGCTAAGGGGATAGATATTGCTAAGGATTTTGGTGTAGATGTTGAGGTGATTAACCATAGAGATTTTAGCGATAGAGAAAGCTTTGATAGAGTTTTAGTAGAGACAATTAAAAACTACTCTCCAGATTTAACAATATTAGCAGGGTTTATGAGGATTCTTACACCATATTTTAGTCAAAAAGTAAAAGCTATCAATCTTCACCCATCACTCTTACCTCGTCATAAGGGTTTAAATGCAATAAAGAGGAGTTGGGAAGATGAGCATAGTGAAGGTGGTGTTACTGTTCACTGGGTAAGCTCTGAGCTTGATGGTGGAGAGATTATTTTACAATATGAGTTGGAAAAAGAGGATTTTGAGAGTTTTGATGAGTATCACGAAGCTATACGTCGTATAGAAAAAGAGGCATTATCTGAGGCAATTTGTGATATTTTAAAATGTGATTAAGTTGTCTGTGTTATAAGAGAGTTAAAAAATAAAGGAAGAGTTATGAGTAATATTTTGAAGATTGGAAAGTATGAGTTTACAAGCCGTTTAATTGTAGGAAGTGGTAAATATCCAGATTTTCAGACAACACGTGATGCAACTTTGGCTAGTGGAAGTGAACTTATAACGGTAGCAGTGAGACGAGTTAATATTACAAGTCCAGATGAAGAGAATTTGATGGATTATTTCAAAGATACAGATGTAAAGTTTTTACCAAATAGTGCAGGGTGTACTACTGCTGATGAGGCTATTACTCTATTTAGACTTACTAGAGAAGCAACGGGAATTGATTTAATAAAACTTGAAGTAATTGGTGATACATCTAAGACTCTCTATCCAGATGTTATGGAGACTATTAAAGCTTGTGAAGTTTTGGCAAAAGATGGTTTTACTATTATGGCATATACAAATGATGACCCAATTATTGCTAAGAGATTAGAAGATGCTGGTGCTAGTGCTGTTATGCCTCTAGCTGCTCCTATTGGTTCAGGATTAG
This sequence comes from Nitratifractor sp., assembly GCA_015491955.1. Classification (GTDB taxonomy): domain Bacteria; phylum Campylobacterota; class Campylobacteria; order Campylobacterales; family Sulfurovaceae; genus Nitratifractor. The sequence continues at coordinate 7,214 of WGFZ01000026.1, forward strand.
GTATTCAAAATAGATTTAATGTTTTATTTGTTAAAGAGGCGATAAGTGTACCTGTAATTGTAGATGCAGGGATTGGTTGTGCTAGTGATGCTACTTCTGCTATGGAGTTAGGGGCTGATGGAGTTTTAACTAATACTGCTATAGCTCAAGCTAAAAATCCTATCTTAATGG
>WGFZ01000027.1 GCA_015491955.1 Nitratifractor sp.
ACTAGAAGTCTAGCCATATCAGCAGGTTTAGCTGGATATGTAGCAATTTGACTATCTGCTAGAGTATAGTCATAAGAGTCAGTTATTAAATCTTGAGGGTCAATCATCACTTCTCATCTTTAAAATTATCTTCAAGCTCTTGCATTTGACGTTCAGCTTTTTCAAACTCATCTTCATCTTCATCTTCATCTTCCTCTTTGTAAGGATTAACATAAGAGACAATCAATATAGATAATCCATAAAGTAGTATCAGAGGGAACGCCATTAAAAGTTGTGTTAGAACATCTGGTGGTGTAAGAAAAGCTGCTAATAAAAAGATAATTACAATAGCATATTTAAAGTAATCTTTTAGTGTCTTATCTGTTATAAGTCCCAAAATAGCTAGGAAGTATGCAAATACTGGTAGCTCAAAAGCTATACCAAATCCAACAAGAATTTTAGTAAAAAATCCTACATAGTCTTCAATATTAATTAATGGTGTGTATAAGAATGAGCCAAATGTAATGAGAAATTGAAATCCAAAAGGTGTAACTATATAGTAGGCAAAAAGAATACCTATTAAGAACATAACAGACCCACCTAGTACAAATGGGAGAACCATCTTTTTCTCATTATCATAAAGTCCTGGTGCTATAAATAGCCATAATTGCCAAAGAATAATAGGAAATGCTATTAATATAGCTGTAAAAAAAGATACTTTTAGGGCTACAAAAAATGCTCCACCAACTTGATGGGTTGTAATCATTCCATTAAAGCTTTTTTGGCGTAGAGATTTCTCTTGTATATTTTTAGTTGTATTCTCTTCTAAAATAAGATTTTTAGCAAGAAGCCTTATACTATTACTTAGTCTATTTGCTGATTGAGTAGCCTCTTTTAATAGTTTTTGTAGTTGAGGCTCTTTTGTAACTTTAGAGGCACTATCTAGGGTTTGATGTAGTCTATTTGCACTAGCAATAGTATCTTTTAATATAGCATTTGAGCTATTAACTTGATTTGTTGATGATATTTTACTCTTTGTTGCATTGTTCTCTTGTTTTGAGATTTTCCAAGTACCCATTTCACGCTTTTCAACAATTTTACCAACTTGAACTAGTGCATTATTTAGTGGTTTGGTAATCCAGCCTAAGATAGTATTATGAAAGCTAAAAGCGATAATAAATCCGATAAAAACTGCCAATACAGATATAGCCAAACGCTGACGAAGTTCAGCAAGATGAGGTTTCATACTCTCAAACATTATGACTCCGATTCTTGCTTAAGATTTTTAAAACTATTTGGAGTAGATTTAGTCTCATTAGACGGACTCTCTTGGCTATCTTTTTTCTCTTCATCTAAGCTTTGTGAGTCTCCATTTTCTGCTAATCTCTTTTGAGCCATTGCTTTATAGTCCATAACCTCTGGTTTAGTAGATATTGGCTCTTTATCATCTAGTAAATTATCTTCACTATTTAATCTATTACTAGGCATACTAGAACGTGCATAGGCAATCGCCTCTTCTAACTCTTGAGAAGGTTTTGAAAGAGCATTTTTAAATCCACTAATATCTGAAGTACTATCCTCGAGGCTTTTACGATAACTTAGTGCCTCCTCCTTTAGCTCTTTTATATGAAGTTCCTCTTCAAATGTATTTTTAGCTTCATTTACTGTTTGACGGAAGCTATTTAAAAATTTAGCAATTTTTACCATAGCTTCAGGAAGCTTCTCTGGACCAAGAAAAATAATCGCTACAAGAGCAATCATTAAAATTTCACTAAAACCCATTCCAAACATTAAATTCCTTAATCTTTTATTGTGCTATATAGAAAAAATATCTTGATTTTATCTAAAATTAACTCTACTCAAGGATATATAGAGCTATTTCATCAGCTAAAAAGTAATCAATATTTTTATATCTTCCATTTTCATATTGTAATTTTCCCTCTCTTTTAAGAAGTTTAGCCCTTTGTATCTCTAAAGAGCTAAGTATCTTCTCATCAACTCCTACAATAGATCTTAATCCTAAAAATAGCTTTTCTATTTTTAAATCTTGAGGACTAAGTATCTCACTATCAAAAGCTAGGGGCTTACTGATATAACTATCTATAGATTTATATGGATAAAATCGCTCATTTTTTAAAAAACCAACAGCCCCAGCACCTAAACCAATATAGTCTTGAAGCTCCCAATAACCTAAATTATGTTTACAAATATCACCAAAATTTGAAATTTCATAAGATTTAAATCCTCTATTTTGAATCTCATCTACTATCCAACGTGAAAGAGCGATATTCTCTTGTCTTACTTGTGGTGTTTTCTCAAATGGTGTATTTGCTTCAATTGTAAGTTCATAAGCTGATATATGAGTGATTGGTAGAGCAAAAGCCTCATTTAAATCTCTTAGAAGTAGCTTTTTTGAATCTTTAGCACAATTATATATTAAATCAAGTGATATTTGTCTAAAGCCAACTCTATAGGCATCTTCTATAGCTTTTATTGCTTGATTAGGTGAATGAGAACGTCCTAAAAATTTCAATTTATTACTATTAAAACTTTGTACTCCAAAACTTATACGATTTACTCCTAACTCATACATTCCTATTAGCCAACTATATGAAGCTGAGTTAGGATTTGCTTCTGTTGTAATCTCTACATCTTTAGATAGATATGGTAAAAGTATTTCAAAAATAGGTTTATAGTATTTAGGTGCTACTGTACTAGGTGTTCCACCACCAATGAATATGCTCGATATGGAGTTTTTTTTGGCATTAAAACGTTTTAGCTCCTGTTTGATTTGTATCTGAAGAGCATTCATATATGCAGGTCTTGTATCAAATTTATCTGTATATGAGTTAAAACTACAATAGTGGCATTTTGAGTCGCAGTATGGGATATGTATGTAAAGTAGTAGCTTTTTTATAGAAAATCTCCTAATAAATATAGATAATTTCAAAAGCCTATAATGGCTTTTAAGGTAGAATCCTATCAAAATATTTTGAAACACTTCCTAATTTAGTGTATAAAATTTTAAGCGGGTTAGCAATGGAAAAATATAAAGAATATAGGCCAAATGTGGCTGCCATTGTACTCTCGTCAGACTATCCAAAATGCCATAAGTTTTTGATTGCTAGGCGTAAAGGAATGCGTAAAGGTTGGCAATTTCCTCAAGGTGGAATTGATGAGGGGGAGACTCCTCAAATAGCTCTTTTTAGGGAACTAAAAGAGGAGATTGGTACTAATGATATAGAGATTATTTCTGAATATCCTAAATGGATTAGTTATGATTTTCCAAAATCTAGTAAAACCTCTAGGCGTTACCCTTTTAGGGGTCAGAGGCAAAAATATTTTCTAGTAAAGCTTAAAGAGAATGCAAAGATTGATTTAAGTGCCTTTGAAATTCCGGAGTTTGAAGAGTACAAATATGTAGAGTTAGATGAACTCTTTCATACAATTACCTTTTTAAAAAGAAGAGTATATAAAAAGGTAATCAATTATTTTATCCAAAAAGGATTTTTATAGATGTTGATTGTTCAAAAGTATGGTGGTACTAGTGTTGGAAGCCTAGAGCGTATTGAAAATGTAGCTAATCGTATTGCTAAGACAAAGAGTCAAGGTAACTCATTAGTGGTAGTTGTCTCTGCTATGAGTGGTGAGACAAATAAATTAATAGAGTATGCTCATCACTTCTCAAAGACTCCATCAAAACGTGAGATGGATATTTTATTGAGTTCAGGAGAGAGAGTAACGGCTTCACTATTGGCAATTGCTCTACAAGAGATGGGATATAAGGCTAAAGCAATGACAGGTCGTCAAGCTGGGATTCGTACTGATAACTCTCATACCTATGCTAGAATTGAGTCTATAGATACAGCATTTATAAATAGCTGTTTAGAAGAAGATAACATTGTTATAGTTGCTGGATTTCAAGGTATTAATAACAATGGAGATGTAACAACACTTGGGCGTGGTGGAAGCGATTTAAGTGCTGTTGCTTTAGCAGGAGCTTTAAGAGCTGATGCTTGTGAGATTTATAGTGATGTTGATGGGGTATATACAACGGATCCACGAATTGAGCCTAAAGCTAAAAAACTAAACACTATATCTTATGATGAGATGTTGGAACTCTCAAGTCTTGGTGCAAAGGTTCTTCAAAATCGTTCAGTTGAATTGGCTAAAAAGATGGGAGTAAAAATTATCGCTAAGAGTTCATTTAGCGATGGAGCAGGTACAATTATTACACAGGAGAGTGAGCAGATGGAAGCAGTATTAGTTAGTGGCATTGCATTGGATAAAAATCAAGCAAGAGTCTCTTTGAGAGATGTTGTAGATCGTCCTGGAATTGCTGCAGAGATTTTTAATAAATTAGCAGATGAGCAGATTAATGTAGATATGATTATTCAAAATGCTAGTAAAGAGGAAACAACAAATTTGGGTTTTACTGTTCCTTATAGTGAGTTAGAGGGTGCTAAAAAGGTTATAGATACCTTTAACCACGATATTGGTGGTGCTGACTATGATGAGAATGTGTGTAAGGTTTCTATTGTTGGAGTTGGAATGAAGTCTCATAGTGGAATTGCAGCTAAAGCTTTTAGTGCAATGGCAGATAATAATATTAATATTGAGATGATTTCAACTAGTGAAATTAAAATATCTATGATTATTGATGAGAAATATGGAGAGTTAGCAGTACGCGTTTTACACGAAACTTATAAATTGGATCAGTAAATAATGCAAAAGCTCCTAGAGTGGACTCTTGAAGCTATTAGGTCAGAAGATTCTAATTTTAGTTGGATGGAGGAGTTTCGTTTTGACTGGGTTCCTCCTATTAAGAGTGCTGTATCTAGGATTATAGAGGGGCAGAGTGTATTAGTTTTAACCGATTTTGATACTGAGTGGTTTGAGTATTATCTACTTCACTATATAAATGACCCTAAAAAGCGACGTCCATACCTTCCCTTTTATTCACTAAAGAGAGTATTTCCAAATCTATCTAAACTAGAGAGTACTAAAGATTTTCAATTACTTGAAGATATTTTAGATATATCTTTTCCGAATGGGTATCTTATTTGGTATATTGGAGATGGTAAGAGTCGATACTCTAAAATAGCCTATCGTAATGATACAAACCTTTTATGGCTATTTGATGAGGAGATTCCTGGTAGCTTTACTCTAAGAAAACACGACCCACTACTAGATATTAAACTTTTACAGTTATACCGTCTTTTTGATAGAACAGTTGAATCGATACTATTTAATGAGGTGGAATTAGATTGAAAGAAGTCCTTGAGAGTCAAATATTAATTAGCTCAAAATTTGATGAGACAGTAGATTATCTAAAGCAAAAGGCACTAGAGAGTGAGATTGAACTAATTTTAGTTTTAAGAGAGAAAAATCTTAAAGTAGAAGATGTAATATTTGCACTTGAGAAGGCATATTTAGCTAGTGAAAGGAGGGAAGTGATAGTACTTGGAGCAGATAGTTTTAGTGAAGTAGTACAAAATAGACTTCTTAAAGTTATAGAAGAGCCTCCAAAGAATAAGAGTTTTATTCTTCTTTTTAAATCTAAAGCCTCTGTTTTACCTACTATAGCCTCTAGACTTCCAATTCATATTATAAAAGATAAAGAGCCAAAAGAGGTCTTAGATTTAGATATTAATAGTTTAACTCTTGATGGGATATATAGCTTTTTACAAGATAACCGCCGTTTAGATTCTCTAAAGGCAAAAACTACCATTGAGAAGATATTAAAGGAGGCTCTTGCTTCACAAAAATATAATATAGATAGAGAACTTCTTGATATATTTTCAAATAGTATTTTAGCTCTTGATAAGGGTTCTCCTGCATCATTTGTATTAAGTAGTGTTTTATTAAATCTATTTTCTAAACGTAAAAATTAGAGATTAGGGGTTCTTATGTATATTTATCGACTTGGCAAGGGTAGAAATTTTAAAAAGATATTAAAAGATTTAGGTGTTCAAACTGGTGGTATTAATATTATGGTACAAAAGATGGAGACAGTTTGGATTTATATAAAAGATATTAAAACACCAGCTGCAAATATCCTAAAGCAAGATGCTCTAAGTATAGGTGCAGATTTAGCAGTACCAAGTGGTGTTATAACTTGTGAAAAGGATTATGTAGATGCTCTTCTTATTGCTACTCCTGCACAATTAAAAACTCTAGCAAAAAAAGAGCTTCTTCAACCATTTGGTTTAAAGTATTTGGCTAAAGATTTGGAGAATTTTTTAAAAGAGTCCAAAAGAGAAATTAAGATTATGGGTGTTTTAAATGCTAATGAAGATAGTTTCTATGAAGGTAGTCGTTTTCAAGGAGCATTGGCAGTTAAATATATTGAGCAGATGATAGAAGATGGTGCTAATATTATAGATATTGGAGCAGTCTCTTCTCGTCCAGGGGCTAAAGATGTATCTAAGAGTGAAGAGTTAAAGCGTCTTGAGGCAATCTTCAAAGCTATAAAAGAGGCTAGATTGTATGAAAAAGCTCTTTTTAGTATTGATAGCTATACTCCAGAAGTTATAAGATATGCCCTTGATAGTGGCTTTAAACTTATAAATGATATTACAGGGGCAAGAGATGAGAGGATTATTAGTTTAGCACGAGATTATGGGGTAAAGCTTTGCATTATGCATATGCAAGGAACTCCAAAGACAATGCAAAATAATCCTAATTATGATGATGTTATGGTAGAGATAGATAATTTTTTTCATAAACAGATTAAACGTTGTGAAGAGTTGGGTTTAAAAAGAGACTCTTTGATATTAGATGTAGGAATAGGTTTTGGTAAGAGCTTAGAGCATAATCTTACACTTTTGAAAAACCATTCTAACTTTTTGCGTTATGGTTGTGAGCTACTTATTGGGGCTAGTAGAAAATCTATGATAGATAAGATTATTCCAACTCCAGTTCAAGATAGGTTAGCAGGAACTCTAGCAATTCATCTAAAGGCTATTGAAAATGGTGCAACTATTGTACGTTGCCACGATGTTGCTGAGCATAAACAGGCTATATCAGTTTGGGAAGCTATGAATTAGTAGGGTGCAAATATAGTCCACCCTGCTACAGAACGTTCCAATACTTCAGCAATTCCTGCTTGACGATAGACAATGCCATCTATATAATCTTTTCTCTTCCAACCCATTGTCTTCATTGTATTTATACAGCCTACCATCTCCACATCATAACCGTCCATCAATGATTTAAGTCTTGTTAGAGTTTTAGCATCATAATCTTTACGAATAACTCTCATTCCAGAACTATAAAAGACCATAGCAATTTGTAGGCTCTCTGGTGGATACTCATTTAAAACATTATTTACCCCACCAATAATATGATTTACAGTATGAATATCAGCTGTATTTATTGGAATTACCCATTTACGAGGATTATCAAAGCTAGGTTTAGGATTGGAAAACTGCATCTTTGCAAAGAGTGAAAGTGGTAGAATCAAAATCAAAAGAGTTAGCAAAGCTTTTTTCATATATTTTTCCCCTTAATATTTTTTGTATATATATAATAGCCAATAAAGATTTTCAGATAGATATAATATCGCAAATTTATGGAGTGTTAAATAATGATTCAGAGAAAAGATGAGTATAAAGAGGCAGTTAAAAAGCTAAAAGATTGGGCAAATGCTTATTATGTTAAAGACAATCCAAAAGTTACAGATGAGGTCTATGATAAGCTCTATCACGAGGTAATATCTTATGAGAAAAAGTATCCAAAGGATATTGATTTAAACTCTCCAACCCAAAGAGTAGGGGTTTGTATTGAAGATGGATTTAAAAAGGCAAAACATCTAAGTCCAATGTGGAGTATGGAAGATGTCTTCAATCAAGTAGAATTTGAGAAGTGGTTTAAAAAAATTAATACTCAATATCCAAATGAACGTTACTATATTGAGCCTAAATTTGATGGAGCTAGTCTAAATTTAATATATAAAAATGGAGAGTTAAAAAGAGCAATTACTAGAGGTGGTGGTATAGAGGGTGAAGATATTACAAATAATGCTAGAACTATTTCATCTATTCCTTTAGAGATTGAGCATAATGGGTTACTTGAGATACGTGGTGAAGTTTTAATGGGATTTGCGGAGTTTGAACGTATCAATAAAGAGCGTATAAAAGCTGGTGAAGAGGCATTTTCAAATCCTAGAAATGCAGCTTCTGGTAGTCTTAGACAATTAGACCCTGCTATTACAGCTAGTCGTAATCTAATCTTTCAACCTTGGGGAGTAGGGGTTAATAATTTTGAGTTTGAGTTTTTGAGTGAGCAGATGGATAGAGTATATTCACTTGGTTTCCGTCGTCCACTATTACGTGAAATTTGTAAAACAGCTAAAGAGATAGAAATAGTCTATAAAAAATTAGGAGATATACGTCAAGAACTATCTGTAATGCTTGATGGAATGGTTGTAAAAGTTGATAGAGTATCACTACAAGATATATTGGGATATACAGTTAAATATCCCCGTTGGATGGTAGCTTATAAGTTTTTACCATTAGAGAGAGAGACTAGAGTAATTGATGTTATATCCCAAGTAGGACGTACTGGAGTTATCACTCCTGTAGCTATTTTAAAACCTGTTGAGATTGATGGAGTAGTTGTAGAAAGAGCTACATTAAACAACTATGATTTAATTAAAAAACTTGATATTCGTATTGGAGATATGGTTACTCTAATTCGTAGTGGTGATGTAATTCCTAAGATTATTAAAGTCTTGCAAGAGTATCGAAATGGTGATGAAAAAATTATAACTAGACCAAGAGACTGCCCTGTTTGTAAAAGCGAACTTTTAGATGAGGGGATTTTATTAAAGTGTCAAAATCTATCTTGTCCAGCTAGAGTAGTAAATTCTATTAGCTATTTTGCCTCTAAAGGGTGTATGAACATTGATGGTTTGGGTGAGAAGATAGTAAGACAACTATATGAAGCAAATTTACTTAAAGATGTAGAGGGATTGTACCATCTTGAGCCAGAAGAGCTTTTGAGTCTTGATGGATTTAAACAAAAGAGAGTTGAAAATCTTCTTAGAGCTATTGAAAATAGTAAAGCAAGGGAGTGTTGGCGTTTTGTAAATGCTTTAGGAATTGAGCATATTGGAGAGGTTGCTAGTAAAAAGATATGTAAAACTTTTGGATTGAATTTTTTAGATACAAAGGAGGAGAGTTTAGTAGAGATTGATGGTTTTGGTAAAGAGATGGCTAAAAGCTTTTTAGAGTTTATGAGTATCAATAAAGATAGAGTCAAAAGATTAATAGAGATTATTCACCCTCTAATAGATGAAGAACAAGAGATAGTAAAAGACTCTTTTTTTAGCAATAAAAGATTAGTTTTAACAGGTACAATGAGTCAATCCCGTTCACATATAAAAAAACTCTTAGAAGAGCAAGGAGCTTTAGTTACAAATCAAGTCTCAAAATCTACCAATTATCTAATATATGGAGATAGAGCAGGTAGTAAATATAAAAAGGCAAAAGAGCTAGGTGTAGAACTCCTTAGTGAAAAAGATATGTGGAAGATAATGGAGCAGAAGTAGTAGTTTTAAAGTATTGCTATAAATTTTTAAGATAGAATTTAGTCAATTATTTTGACTCTATTAAAGGGGATTGATGTCCCGTAGTATATTTTTTTGGCTAAGTATATTTGTGGCTTTGGCTCTACTTTTTATCTTTGAACCTAAGATAGATTTAGTTGTTAGTGGGTTTTTCTATAGAGATGGAGTTTTCTATTTAGCTAAAAATCCTTTGGTGCAATTGTCTTATCACTATGCACCTCTTATCTCACTTATTATAGGTTTAGTCTCTTTTCTTATGCTTATTTTGGACTCTTTAGCAAAAAGAGAGTTTTTTGGAGTAAAAAAGAGAGTATGGAGCTATCTACTGTTTGCACTTTTACTAGGGCCTGGACTATTAGTAAATTTGGTTTTAAAAGACCACTTAGGACGTGCTAGACCTAGACAAGTTGTAGAGTTTGGGGGTGATAAAAATTTTACTCCTGCTTTTATACCAGCAAATCAATGTAAACAAAACTGCTCTTTTCCTAGTGGACACTCTGCGGGGGCTTTTTATTTGATTGCCTTAGCTCTACTTGCAAAAAGAAGACGTTTGCTTTGGCTTAGTTTAGCTACTCTTTTTGGAGTTTTAGTTAGTTTGGGACGTATTATCCAAGGTGGACACTTTTTAAGTGATACAATATTCTCATTTTTCTTTGTCTTTTTTATCTCTTGGTTGCTATATTACTGGTTTTTTAAAAAGGAGGATAGTTGATATTTTCTAAAAAAGAGAGGCTATTTTTAAGCTTAGGAAGTTTAATAGTTGCTACTTTGGCTTTTTTATCTTACTACTATTGGGATATTAGATTAACTTACTACTTTCATAATTTAAACTCTCCAATTAAAGATACAATTAATCATCTCTCAATACTAGGAGAGAGTCAATGGTATTTAATTGGTTCATTAGTTCTATTTTTATGGTGGCGTAAGAGAGGTCAAAAGATATTAGAAGGTAAAGCACTCTATGTATTTTTAGCAAATATCATTGCAGGTATTAGTGTATGGCTTTTAAAAATACCTTGTGGTCGCTTACGTCCTAAAATGCTATTTGAACACCAGCAATATGGTTTTAAGGGTTGGGGTCTTCATTACGCCTATGTCTCATTTCCATCAGGACACTCTATTACAATTTTTGCCACAGCTACAGCATTAGCTCTACTTATTCCTCGTTTTCGTCTGCCTCTATTTATTTTAGCTACTCTTGTAGCTTTAAGTCGTATCACACTAACAGCTCACTATTTAAGTGATGTATTAATTGGCTCTTGGCTTGGAGTCTTAATATCATTTATACTATATCGTTTTATGTTTGAGGAGAATTATGAATAATATTAAAGATAGAAGAGATTTATGGATTTTAGTTATTTTAGCACTACTTGCTCTTTATATACCACTATCACTAGCTCCACTCTTTGACCTTGATGAGGGTGCTTTTAGTGAAGCAACACGTGAGATGCTAAAAAATGGAGATTATATTACCACCTATTTAAATGGGCATCTACGTTTTGATAAACCAATCTTGATATATTGGTTACAACTCTTTAGTGTTAAACTCTTTGGTCTAAATGAGTTTGCTCTAAGATTACCATCTGCTATTGCTGGAACACTTTGGGCAGTAGTTGTATATCTATTTACAAAAAGAGAATTTGGCGAAAAAGTAGCATTTTTTAGTACTCTTTTTATGCTCTCAGCCATTCAAATAAATCTTATTACAAAAGCAGCTATTGCCGATAGCTTGTTAAATCTCTTTATAGCCCTAGAGATGTTTAGTATATATCTATACTATCAAAATCGTAAACTATCGTATCTATATGCCACATTTTTATTTATGGCATTGGGATTTTTAACCAAAGGTCCTGTAGCTGTCTTAATCCCTTTTGTTGTATCTGGACTATTTTTTACTATTAAAGGTGAGTGGAGGTTATGGTTAAGAGCTATTTTAAACCCCAAAGGTCTGCTTATATTTGCTATTGTGGCACTCCCTTGGTATATATTGGAGTATCAAGCTCAAGGAATGACATTTATTAAAGGTTTCTTCTTTAAGCATAATCTTCAACGTTTTGAAGCCTCTATGGAGCAACATTTTGGTGCTTGGTGGTACTATATTGTAGTACTGTTTATAGGACTTTTACCTTTTAGTTTTGTACTATTAAAAGCCTTTAAAGAGATAAAAGAGTGGATTAAATCTGATTTAATGCTATATCTACTCTTATGGTTTAGTTTTGTATTTATATTCTTCTCATTCTCTGGGACTAAACTACCCCACTATGTAATTTATGGTTATACACCACTATTTATCTTTGTTGGAGTTATATTAAAACAAGATATTTCTAAATTATGGGTACTTATACCTAGTATAACTTTTTTACTACTACTACTATTTCTACCAGAGATAGTTGTAGCACTTAAAGCTAATATCAAAGACCAAATAGTTCAATTATTAATTCCAAATATCTACAATAGCTTTGGTATCTTATATCACACAATCTTAGCTATATCAATATTGATACTCATATCTACTTTCTATTTAAAGTTATCATATAAAACTACTTGGATTATTACAGCCTTTGTATTTGTGGTATCACTAAACTATGCTCTTTTATTCTCTTATGGTAATTTGGTACAAGAGCCTATAAAAGAGGCTGGATTATTGGCTAAAAAGGCTCACTATAGGGTTAAAATTTATCATATATCAAAAAATCCAAGCTTTGAATTTTACTACCAGGGATTAGTGAGTGAAAAATTACCAAAGGTTGGAGATGTTGTATTTACAAAAGTTACATCTTTAAAGGATTTTACTAAGTATGAGATACTTTATAAAAAGGGGATATTTGCACTTGTAAGGCTTAAGCCTTAGCCTTTTGGAATATGTCCAAGGAGTCTTTGGTACTCTTTACAACTCTCTTTTAATCTTTTTGGAGAGTCTAGGCATATAATTTTCCCTCTTTTTAATACAGCAATCTTATCTGAGTGTTCAACAGTACTAAGTCTATGAGCAATAATAATAGTTATACGCTCTTTTGAAATTCTCTCGATAGCTTCTACAATTTTTCTTTCACTTTGAGTATCTAAAGCACTTGTAGCTTCATCAAAGATAACTATTTTAGGATTTGTATATAGAGCTCTTGCAATAGCAATACGTTGTCTTTGACCGCCTGATAGATTTACACCCTGCTCATTTAAAAGAGTATAGATTCCTCCCATTTGCTCCACAAACTCCCAAGCATTTGCCTCCTTTAGTGTCTGAATAACCCTATCTTCATCAATCTCTTTACCATAGGCGACATTCATAGCAATAGTGTCATTAAATATATATACCCTTTGAGTTACTATAGATATAGCTTCACGTAGGCTTTTTATATCATACTCTCTTAAATTTATACCATTTAGAGTAATCTCTCCAGAGTTTGGGTCAAAAAAACGGACGATTAGATTTACAATAGAGCTTTTACCGCCACCACTATCACCAACAAGAGCAAGTTTTTCACCTCTATCTACTTCAAAACTCACCCCTTTTAGAGCCTCTTTATCTCCGTATTTTAATTTTACATCTTCAAAAGAGAGTTTTTGGGCATCTTTTACACTCTCTTTGCCTTGAGATGTAATAGTAGCTTTTTGGTCAAGAAGGAATATGATACGTTCACTAGCGGCAATAGCATTTTGGAGTTGATTATAGACATTAGCAATCCTTTTTATAGGTGTAAGTAGCATAAAAAGAGCAGTCAAAAAGGAGAAAAAGCTTCCAACACTTATTTGGTCATTTATAACTTGATGTCCACCTACAATAATAACTAAAGCTACTCCAATAGCTGTAATTGTCTCCATAATAGGGCTAGTAAATTGAGAAATTTTAATCGATTTAATATTTATATTAAAAAATTGTTGATTCTCTTTTTCAAATCTTTTATACTCAAACTCTTCAGCATTACGACTCTTTATAATTTCAATATTTTGAAATATTTCAGAGAGTCTTGAGGTTAAATCTGAGGATTTCTCTTGAGAGTTATGAGATAGTTTTTTTAGTTTTTTAGCAATGATATTGATAGGAAAAATAATTAATGGCAGACCAATAAGAGCTATAAAAGCAAGTTTTGGACTTTGATATATGACTACACCAAGCAGACCAAAAGCAATCAAAACTTCACGAATAAATTCGGGAATTAGTGTAGAGACAATATTTTGTACAAGTCTAACATCATTTACATTTCTACTAATTAACTCTCCAGATCTATATCTATGAAAAAAACTTAAATCTAGTGATAGCATAGTCTGAAGCATCTTATTTTGGAGTCTTCTAATAATATCTTGACCTATATAAGCAGAGTGATATACTTGAATATATCGTCCAATCCCTTTAAGAGCAAATACAAATATAATGGCAAAAGGTAGTATATGAAGTGAGTGAAGGTCTTTTGCAATAAATATCTTATCAAGAACAGGTTTTACAAGATATGCTGAAGCTGAAGTTCCAACAGATGTAAATATCATTCCTAAAATTGCTAGGGCAAAATGAGGGATATAGTCTCTCCAGTAGGGAAAGACAAGACGGCGAAATACTACTTTTAAATCTTTCACATATATTTCCTAAAAGTTATATTATTCCTACTGCATCTCTAACAATAGCCATCTTCTCTTTAGCAATAGCTTTGGCTTTTTCAGCTCCAACTTCCAAGATAGCAAATACCTCTTCGGGGTGTTGTAGATAATAAGCTCTTTTCTCTCTTGCTGGAGCGAAATAGTCCCAAATAAGCTCTTTTAACTCCTTTTTAAAATGCCCATAACCATACTCTCCACTTTGGTAACGTTTAGCAAGGTCTTGACAACTAATATCATCTAAAAATAGAGTTGCTAAAGCATATACATTACAACTCTCTGGCCTAAGAGGCTCACCAAGTGGAGTTGAATCTGTTACAATCTTATTACATCTTTTTTGAAGAGGCTTCTCTTGCATAAAAATTTCAATCGTATTATCATAACTCTTACTCATTTTAGCCCCATCAATACCAGGAACCACAGCAACAGAACTCTCTACAATAGCTTCAGGAATTGTAAATATATCTCCGTGTTCATTATTGAATTTAGTAGCTATATCTCTAGTCATCTCAAGATGTTGGATTTGGTCTTTTCCTACGGGAACTTTTTGTGCATCATAAAGAAGAATATCAGCAGCCATCAGCACAGGATAGCTAAATAGAGCGTGGTTGGGAGTTATACCCTTAGCTACTTTATCTTTATAGCTATGTCCACGCTCTAAGAGTCCTACCGGAGTATAACGAGATAAAATCCAATATAACTCTAATACCTCTTTAACGTGGCTTTGTGTCCAAAATATAGTTTTCTCTGGGTCTATTCCTAAAGAGAGAAAATCAACAGCAACTTCAAATGTATTTTGTTTTAGCTCTTCTAATTTTGCTCCTCCACTTAAAGCGTGGTAGTTGGCAATAAAAGCAAATAGTTGATGCTCCTCTTGTTGGCGTAACATTTGGGCGATAGCACCAAAGTAGTTTCCTATATGAAGTTTTCCAGAGGGTTGGATTCCTGAGAGTACACGCATAAATTATTCCTACCAATATAAAAATTTTTTGTGATTATAGCTAATAAGCTATGAGATAGCATACAACCTTATAGTTACTCTTCGCTTCTTTCTCCTCGTTTTCTAGCAACTATTTCAATAGGTACACCTTCAAAATCAAACTGCTCTCTTAGTATGTTCGTAAGATAGCGACGATAGCTAAAGTGTAGGAGTTCAGGTTTATTTACTACAAGGGCAATTCGTGGAGGTTTATTGGCAAATTGGGTTGCAAATTTAATCCTAACAACTTGACCGTGATGGCTTGGAACTTGATGACGGCGGATAGCGTATTGTACAACTTCATTAAGGCGAGAAGTTGGAATACGCTGTTGAAAGCGTCTATAAATATCTGTTATTTGATCAAGAATTTTAATAACACGCTGTTTTGTCTTAGCAGATACTGTAATTATAGGTGCGTAGTGGAGAAATTTTAGCTCATCTCTAATCTCTTCAATTGTCTCTTTATACTCCAACTCACCTCTAATATCCCACTTATTAACAACAATAAGAGAGCCAAGCTTATATTTATCAATAAGTCCAGCAATACGCTCATCTAACTCTGTTACTCCAGATGTAGCATCTATAATAAGAATAGCTATATCAGCTTCTTGAAGCATTTTCTCAGTTCGACCTAGAGCATACTTCTCAATACCTAAAATCTTAGAACGGCGACGAATCCCAGCTGTATCTACAAAGGTAATTTCATAATCATTATAAAAAATTGTCTCATCAACAGGGTCTATAGTAGTTCCTGCTACTTCACTAACTACTGCACGCTCTTGACCAAGTAGGGCATTTAAAAGAGAGCTTTTACCTACATTTGGACGACCTAAAATAGCTACTTTTATCTTTTTATCCTCTACTTCTGGCTCATCTTGCATCTCAAGGAGTGCTTCAAGGCTTATATCCTCATCGGCTTGATTTATAGCTTTAGCATTTTGTATAGGAGGAATATATTTCTCTAGCCAACTATATAGAGGATTTAGTTTACGATTATGACTTACTGATATTGCAAAGATATTTTCAGCTCCAAATTCAATAAACTCCCAAAAACGCTCTTGTTCCTCTTTATCATTGTCGATTTTATTAACAATAAGTGCAATTGGTTTACCTAGAGCTTGAAGTTCATAGAAGAGTTTCTTATCTTCATCATCTGGTAAATTTTTACCATCAACCATATATAAAATTAAATCAGCCTCTTTTGCTGCACTTTTGGACATCTGAGCTACTTTTGAAAATAGCTCATCACTCTCATCAATTCCACCAGTATCGAGAAGTTCAAACTCTCTATCTTCTGAGATAGTAACTATATTTCTTTTAATATCTCTAGTAGTTCCACTAAAGTCTGAAGTAATCGCATCACGACGACGAGCGAGTCGATTAAATAGAGAGCTTTTACCTACATTTGGGCGTCCGAGTA
>WGFZ01000028.1 GCA_015491955.1 Nitratifractor sp.
AATGAGATTTATAGTAAAACTATTAGAAGATTAAGACAAGTATATGATAGAGATATTCTATTTAAAGAGTGGATAGAAGAGCCTACAATTCGTCCACTTTTAGCACATTTGTTAGATTCAAAACCAATATTTGTAAAGGCTCATCACAACTCTATTATGACAAAAATGCCGAGAAAAAATAGTACACATACACATTGGCATCGTGATTTACGTTATTGGAGTTATCAAAATGATAACTTACTTAGTGTCTGGTTAGCTTTGGGATATGAGGATAGAAATAATGGTGTTTTAGAGTTTATCCCCACTTCACATAGAGTAGAGTTTGTAAGTGAAGCATTTGATGAGAAGGAGTTTTTTAGAGATGATTATGCTCCAAACAAAGTGTGGATTGCTAAAAAAGAGAGTCTAGTTTTAGAAAAGGGGGATATTGTTCTTTTTCATTGTAAATTACTTCATCAAGCAGGTGCTAATGAGAGTGATTCTACTAAATTCTCTTTTGTATATACTGTTCGTTCTAAAGATAATCTTCCAATAAGAGGGAGCCATTCTAGTGCTTTTGATGAGGTACCGCTTCCTTTAGAAACAATCTAAATCAAACTAGAAAGAAATTATTATATTTATAATATATTTCTCTAAAATAGGTATAATCACAACTCCAACATTTACATAAAGGATTTAAATATGGGTAAATACATTGAACTAACTAGTGAAAACTTTGAAGCAACAATTAAAGAAGGTGTTAGCCTTGTAGATTTTTGGGCTCCTTGGTGTGGTCCTTGTAGAATGATTGCTCCTGTTATTGAGGAGTTGGCTGAAGATTATGAAGGAAAAGCAAATATCTGTAAAGTAAATACAGATGAGCAACAAGATATTGCTGTTAAGTTTGGTATCCGTTCTATCCCTACAATTTTATTCTTTAAAGATGGTGAGATGGTAGATCAGATGGTAGGTGCTGCTGGTAAGCAAGTATTTGCTGATAAACTTGATGCACTTTTAAGTTAAAAAGTTAGTAGTACTTTTAAAGTACTACTATAAGAGTTTATTTTTCTCTCAAGAGTTGAGGTTAAAATAAGCTTTTTATAGTTAAAGAATGGAGAAGATATGCTTGATTGTGCTATTGTTGGAGGTGGACCTGCTGGTTTGAGTGCTGGATTGTATGCCACACGTGGTGGACTTAAAAATGTAGTTATGTATGAGATGGGAATGCCCGGTGGTCAAATCACTCAAAGTAGTGAAATTGAGAACTATCCCGGTATTTTTAGAGAAGATCCATCTCTAACTGGAATGGAACTTATGGAGCCTTGGCCAAAACAGTGTATGCACTTTGGTTTAAAGCACGAGATGAAGGAGGTAAAAGGTATCTCTAAAGATGGGGACTATTTTACAATTAATCTTGGAAGTGAAAAGGTTCAATCAAAAACTGTAATTGTAGCTACAGGCTCTACCCCTAAAAGAGCTGGTTTTAAGGGTGAAGATAAATTTTTAGGACGAGGTGTAAGTACTTGTGCCACTTGCGATGGATTCTTTTATAAAGATAAAGAGGTAGCAGTTTTAGGAGGTGGTGATACAGCTTTAGAGGAGGCTATATATCTATCAAATATATGCTCAAAAGTGTATGTAATACATCGTCGAGATAAATTTAGAGCTGCTCCTCCAACAGTAGAGCGTGTAGAAAAAAATCCTAAGATAGAGCTAATTTTAAATGCTTCAGTAGATGAAGTTTTTGGCGATGCGATGGGCGTTTCAGGAGTTAAAGTTCTATTTAATGATGGCAAAGAGCCTATGGAGTTAAAAGTTCCAGGTCTTTTTGTCTTTGTTGGTAATAATGTAAATAATGGTGTATTAAAACAAGAAGATGGTAATTTCTTGTGTGAAGTAAATGAGCAAGGACAAGTAGTAGTAGATCTTAATATGAAAAGTTCTGTAGCAGGACTCTTTGTAGCAGGTGATTTACGTATAGATGCTCCTAAACAAGTAGTTTGTGCTGCTTCAGATGGAGCTATTGCAGGAATGCAAGCACTTCACTATATTCAGGAGAATGAAGAGTTATGATTAAGACAGGTATTTTAGGCGCAACTGGTAGAATGGGTAGCCATCTAATTAAAAATGTAATCGAAGATGAGAAGTTAGAGCTTAGTGCTGTTCACGTATATGATGAGTTAAAACAAGAGCTTCCAGAGGGTGTTTTAGTAACAAATAGTATTTCTGAGCTTATAAAGGTTTGTGATGTAGTAATAGATTTCTCTGCTCCTCAAGCAACTCAAGAGCTTTGTGAAGAGGCTATAAAAGAGCCTACTGCTTTGGTAATTGCTACAACAGGATTGAGTAACCATCAGCAAAATCTTATCAAAACAGCATCGGAGAATATGCCAGTTCTTTATGCTTCTAATATGTCTGTTGGAATTGCACTACTTAAGCAGTTGGTTGAACAAGTATCAGCTACTCTTAAAGATTTTGATATTGAAATTGTAGAGATGCACCATCGCCATAAAGTTGATGCACCTAGTGGAACTGCTTTAACTCTAGCAGAGTTTGCCGCAAAAGGACGTGGCTTGGATTTGGAAAAGGTTAGAGTAAGTGGTAGAGATGGACAAATTGGTGCTAGAACCAAAGATGAAATTGCTGTAATGGCACTAAGAGGCGGTGATATTGTTGGACGCCATAGAGTTGGCTTTTATAATGATGGTGAATTTATTGAACTTACTCACACAGCGACAAGTCGTGAGACATTCTCAAAGGGTGCTATTCGTGCAGGGAAGTGGCTTGTAGGTCAAGATGCTGGACTATATAGTATTAATGATTCTTTAGGAATCTAAACAAAATCCAAAGAATCTGTAAAGGGGAGGGAGTCTTTTAATGTGTGCTGTTGTTGGAGTTTATGGAAGTGATAGAGCTTCTAAGATTGCTTATTATGCCCTTTTTGCTATGCAACATCGTGGTCAAGAGTCTTCAGGAATTAGTAGTGCTAATGCTAAAAAGATTACTCTAATCAAAGATAGAGGTTTAGTAACTGAAGTATTTAATGAAGATAGTTTTTCTATTTTAAAAGGTCGTTGTGCTATTGGTCATAATCGATACTCTACTGCAGGAAAAGATTCTGTTCTTGATGCACAGCCTGTATTTGCTCGTTATAAACTTGGTGAGATAAGTGTAGCTCACAATGGAAATCTTGTAAATAAGAAAGAGGTTAGAGAACGATTAATTGAGCGTGGAGCAATATTTCAAACAGAGATGGATACTGAAAA
>WGFZ01000029.1 GCA_015491955.1 Nitratifractor sp.
CTCTCCATAGCTTGATATGTCTTTCCACTATTTGTAGGACCTGCGTGAAAAATAATACGGCGTTTTAAATCTCTTGCAATAGGGAAAAGCTGTTTAAAATCTCTAATTGTTTTAGCAAGAAGCTCTTGACGCATCTTTTTTTCTCTTATTGGACGTATATACTCCATAAAATGATATAGAATACGACGTTTTAGCTTCTCTCTTATTTTTAATTTATTAGATGTAGAGATTTGTGGCTCTAAGAATTGTAAGATACTATCTTCTAAGACTCTATCTTCTAAATCAAGTCCCTTTGACATCTCTTTCATCTGCTCTTCTAAATCTATTAGCCCACTATTGAAATTTTCTATAGTTAAATTGTTAAGCTCTTTAAAGTCATTAAGAATCAAAAAGAGACTATCTCCTCTCCAAATCTTCTCATATATAAAAGAGCGTTTATAATAGAGTTTTAATTTATAATTTACATTTGTATCATAAATTTTAAGGCTCTCATCTTTCTCTAAAATAAAATCCTCTCCACTCAAAATTATAGATATATTTGAATCAATTTGATGTAGAACCCTTTCAATAATTGCATAATCTATAGGAGTATCGTAGAGTTTACTCTCTATAGGCATCTGTTTTAAATTTTTAATAATTTCATCTTGGTTTAGATAGCAGTGTTCTTGGAGTAATAGGCAAAAATCATCAATTTTCTTTTGCTCTTTAATAATAGCTTTACTCTTTTGTTCTTGAAGCTTTTGAATAACACTCTTATCATCTTTCTCTAGTAGAGATTTGAAATCTAGCTCTGGAGAATGTACAAGAAGATACTTTGTAAATTTATCTTTAGATATTTTAAATTCAAATGGATAAGTAAAACTTAAAGACTCTTTAGAATCTATTTCTACCTCTAAACTCTCTTGAATATGTTTTAAACGCCTCTTTTTACGTATATATTGGAGTCTATTTTCTATCTTTTTAGGCGTGATTTTTGCATTTGCAAGAGGAATAAAATGCTCTAGTATTGCTTCCTCTTCTTCTCTTGTAAGCTTTTCATCTACTAATGATAGTATCCATTCTACTCTATCTTGTGTTGGAATAGTATCTTTTGTTTGTCGCTTTTTGCCCCTTTTCTTCATTAAAAGATATTCAATAATCTCTTTACGTGTATAGTATTCACCCTCACTCCAGACACGTCTTAATGCTCTAATCATCTCATTTGATTGGTAAGATGATAACTTTAAATCAAGTATCATAACAAGCTCTAAGAGTTGTTCATCTTCAACTTTTAAAATACCCTCATCAAAGGGAAAACCATCAAATAGCTCTTTTACTCTATTATTTAATTTAATTGTATGTCGTCTCTTTTTTTTTGCCATATATCAACTTTTATATAAAATATTTTTTAATATTACTTTCAATGTAGAGTTCTTGTCTATATACCCTAATTAAATTTACGATAGAATAATAGCCTATATATTTAAATAGTTTTAAGGTTTTATAATTATGACAATTAAAAAGCAAAGTATTCTTGGATTACTCTTTACTCTAGTAAGCTCTTTGGGTGCTACTACTCCTCCCATTTCGCCATCTCCTGCTACACTTCATCAAAAAGAGAAGTCTTTAAATATCTCAAAAAAGGTAAAGAAAATCCTTAAGGCTGTAACAGGAAAATCCAATCCAATCTCGATGTTAGATGGTGATTTAGATACTGAAACTCTTCCTTTGAGTATGATTCTTAATGAAAATAAAAAATATAAAAGTAGTTCAATAGGTTCATCTATAAAGTCAAATCAAAAAAAGGAGCTATACTTAACCTTCGATGATGGTCCTCTTAGAGGTACTAAAAATGTTTTAAATATTTTACAAGAGGAGCAAGTTAGAGCAACAATGTTTTGTATTGCTTCACACGCACTTCGACGTAAAAAGATTTTTCGTCGAGAGACTGCTATGGATAATTTGCTCATAGCAAATCATACATATTCTCACGCCAATGGACACTATAGCCATTTTTATAGTCATACTTTAGCTCTATTAAAAGATATAGAACACGCTCAAATATTAATTGGAGGTAGGAAATATCTACGTCTTGCAGGAAGAAATGTTTGGCGTTTACCAAAGATTAAACGTAATGATGGAGCAATTATTGCATTACGAGGACATAAAGAGGTTCCAAGATATGATGCTTTATCTAAAGATGGTTACTTTATATATGGTTGGGACGTTGAGTGGCACTTCAACCATAGAAGTCATAAGCTTATTGAAAATGCTCAAAAACTAGCTAATCATATTGAATCAATATACAAAAGAGGACGCCTTGAGAAGAGAGGCAAAGTGGTACTTCTTGCACACGATTTTATGTTTAGAAGAGAGAGTTCAGTTAATGAATTAAGAAAATTTATACATATTATGAGAGATAGAGGTTGGAAGTTCAAAACTATAGACCACTATAGCCAAGCTAAACCACCTAAGCTATATTTTGCTAAATATTACAAGAAAAAGTGCAAATGTATTGCTAGTAAGAAGATAAATAGTACAAAAAAACCTGCTATTGCTATGGTCTCTTTCCATAAGGTAATCTCTCATATAGATATGGACTCAATATATAAAATATCTTCTAATGTTGATACATATAAAGCAGTTACTATTAGAAAAAAAGTAGATAATGTATTAATCTCATCTAATAATAAAGAGAATATAAACTCTTCTATCGCATCTATTACAAGTATTGAAAAAGATAAAAAAGAGCAAATACAACTAAGATTTATATCTTTAGCAAGTTATTTAAAATCTTCAAGAGAGTCTAGCTCTTCTAGTGATAAATTTTTTGCAATTAACAAAAAGCCACTCTTCTTAGCTACTTCAATAAATGGTATTTAAATACCATTTATGTCTATTTCTAATCAAAAACTCTTTTACCAAAAAAAAATCAAAAGGTATGGAACTACTGCTTGTGGAGTTGCTTGGAATTCTGTTCATACTCAAAGGCGACGTTTTTCTATTATAAATTCTGCTTTAGGTAATATATCACAAGATATTTTAGTAGATGCAGGGTGTGGTTTTGGAGATTTCTATTGCTACCTTAAAGAGAAAGATAATCTACCACAAAAATATATAGGTATTGATTTTATGCAAGAGATGGTAGATATAGCAAAAGAGCAAACTAAGTGTGAAATTCTCAAGAGAGATATTCTATCTCAAAAAGTTCCTATGGCTGATTGGTATATTGCAAGTGGTTCTATGAATCTACTTACACTTACACAGACAGCTATTTTTATTCGTCGTTGTTATGAACACTCTCGTAAAGGATTTATCTTTAATCTTTTAGAGGGAAGAGGGCGTAGAGGTATCTTCCAATATTACAAGAGAAGAGATATTTTAAATATATTAAAGAGTTTAGATGTAAAGTTTAAAATTATTGATGGATATTTAGAAGAGGATATGACTATAGTAGCAAGAGCCTATTAGCCATCTAGGCTAACTAACTCCTCTTTTACCTTTTCAAGTTTCTGTTCAGCCTCTGCTAAAGCTTGGCGATTTTGAGTAATAACAGCCTCAGGAGCATTTGCTACAAACTTCTCATTTTTTAACATATTTGAGAGTTTCATTATCTCTTTTTCCAATTTCTCTTTTTGCTTTTTAAGCTTGGCAATAATGGGAGTCATATCAATTTCTGCTGTAGAGATATAGCTCTCTAAATGGTCGCTTACATCTGTAACTGCTGGATTTGGTTTAGAATCTACAAAGACAATCTCATCAACCTTTGCCAACTTCTCAATAAATGGCTTCATCACAGCTTCATCTATAGAGTCAGAAAATTTAACATAAGCTCTCTCAATACGTTGATTGGCTTTATCTACAAGAGTTTTACAGCGTCTAATAGACACAATTGCCTCAATTGCAAGGGTAAACTCCTCCATAATCTTCTCATCAATATCTCCAACAGTTGGGTAGGATTGAACCATAATAGACTCACTACTCTCAAGCTCAGTTGCACTTAAACGTTGGTATAGATACTCTGTTAGATATGGCATAAATGGGTGTAGGAGTTTCATAGACTCTTTATATATACTTCCAAGCTCTGCTACACTCTCTTTACTAGCTTTACTTAGTTCAATTCCCCAATCACAAAACTCTCCCCATAAGAAGCGATAGAGTGTAGTTGCCCCATCATTAAATCTATATTGTTCTATATAGTTTCTTGTCTCTTGAACTGCTAAGTAAAAACGGCTAAGCATATAACGCCCAAGTGGAGTTTTTATATTTTTTGCATCGAGGTCATCAAAATACTCCGCATTCATTAACAGATAGTTAGTAGCGTTGTAGAGCTTATTTGTAAAGTTTCTACTAAGCTCTAATTTCTCCTCACTTAGCTTAATATCTCTTCCTTGTACTGCTAAAACAGCTAGAGTAAAACGTAGAGCATCAGCTGAGTATTTATCAATCATTATTAAAGGGTCTATTACATTACCCTTAGATTTACTCATCTTCTCACCATTTTCATCTTTTACAAGAGCGTGAAGATAGATATGAGGAAATGGCAATTCACCAGTTAATTTTTCACCCATCATCAACATTCTAGCAACCCAGAAAAATAGAATATCAAAGCCAGTAATTAGCAAAGAGTTTGGATAGAAATCTCTCATATCATCTTCAAACCACTTAACACCTTTAAGAGCTTCACCATTACCCCAACCAAGTGTAGAAAATGGCCATAGTCCAGAGCTAAACCAAGTATCTAGCACATCTGGGTCTTGATGTATATTTTGGCTTCCACACTTTTCACACTTGGTAGGAGTATCTCCCTCAAATGCCCATTGATGTCCACAATCATCACAATACATTACAGGAATCTGATGCCCCCACCAAAGCTGTCGGCTAATACACCAATCTCTTAAATCTCTCATCCACGCATTAAAGCTATTTATCCAATGTTCAGGAAAAAATTTAGCTTCTCCCTCATTCACTCTTTTAATAACTTCATTTGCAAACTCTTTTTTTACAAACCACTGCTTACTCACATAAGGCTCTACAACATTTTTACATCTATAACAGTGTCCTACTTGATGACGATGCTCTTCAATCTTCTCAAGGAAGCCCTCATCTTTAAGCTTTTTAATGACACTCTCACGAGACTCAAGCCTCTCCATACCGGCAAACTCTCCAGCATACTGATTGAGCATACCATCTTCATCAAATACTGTAATAAACTCCAATCCATGACGCATTCCAACCTCATAGTCATTTGGGTCGTGTGCTGGAGTTACTTTTACAACACCAGTTCCAAACTCCATATCAACGTGTTCATCTGCAATAATAGGAATCTCTCTACCAACTATGGGAAGAAGAATATATTTACCAACAAGCTCTTTATAACGCTCATCTTCTGGGTGTACCATTACAGCACTATCTCCAAAGAATGTCTCAGGACGAGTAGTAGCTACAACTAAATGACCACTTCCATCAGCAAGAGGGTATCGAATATGATATAAAGCTCCATCGTGTTCTTCATACTCAACTTCAATATCACTTAAAGCCCCATCGTGAGTACACCAGTTAATCATATAGTTACCTTGAACTATCCAACCCTCATCATACATCTTTTTAAAGGCGTGTTTAACACTATTTGCTAAACCCTCGTCCATTGTAAAACGCTCTCTGCTCCACGCTGGAGAGACGCCTAAACGGCGTAGTTGAGTTGTAATAGCATCTCCAGAGTTTGCTTTTTGTTTCCACGCCAACTCTAAAAAAGCTTCTCTTCCAATCTCCTCTTTTGTCTTTCCCTCTGCTAGAAGTTGTTTCTCTACAACATTTTGAGTTGCAATTCCTGCATGGTCTGTTCCTGGTTGCCAAAGTGTCTTAAATCCGTCCATTCTTTTGTAACGGACAATAATATCTTGAAGTGTAAAGGTTAGTGCGTGTCCGATATGAAGATGACCCGTAACATTTGGTGGAGGCATCATAATAGAGAATGTTTTACCCTCTTTTTGAATAGCTCTATTTCCATCAATTTCAAAATATCCTCTATCTTCCCATAGATGATAGTATCTATTCTCAATCTCTTTAGGCTCATAATGTCTTTTCTTATTTTCACTCATTAGCTCTCCTTTATATCTAGCTACTATCTAGCAGTTGAGACAAAAATTTATTGCGATTATAGCTAAAGGGTAGTAAAAGCCTTAAGTAAAAGCTAGGATATAATGGTTTTTTAAGAAATCTAAAGGAGGAATCTTTTGGAAACAAAAGTAGATAAGAATAGTATAGGGGATATAGCTTCATTAAGACTATTGGAGACATTAATACTCTTTAGTAAACGCTATGCCAAGCCAGTATCAATGCAGACACTAATTGCAGGACTTCCTCACCCACCAGAGCAGAAGACACCAAATCTATTAACTTTTTCTCAAGCTGAGTCTCTATTTATTAGAGCTTCAAAAAGGGCTGGTTTTAAATCTACTCTAGTTAAAAAGGATTTATCAGAGATTTTAGATATACATCTTCCTGCTATTTTACTATTAGATAGGGGACAAAGCTCTATTCTTGAGGCTATTAGTAGTGATGGAAAGATGGCTAAAGTAATCTATACAGAAGGAGATGAACCATTAGAAGAGTGGATAGAGATAGAGAAGCTATCACAAAACTATACAGGTTATCTATTTTTATTAAAAAGAGAGATTGATTACAAAGAGGGTGCTACATTTGCTTGGCTACATCGTGGAAAGCACTGGTTTTGGGACACAATAAAACTCTCTTTACCAATTTATAAAGATGTTCTTCTTGCTTCACTTCTTGTAAACTTGTTTGTACTTGCTACTCCAATGTTTACAAGAAATGTATATGATAGAGTGATTCCAAATAATGCAGTAGAGACTCTAATGGTATTTGCTGGAGGCGTTTTGTTTATATACCTACTTGATGCTTTTTTAAAATATTTTAGGAGTAAAATGTTGGAGATTGCTGCTAAAAAGAGTGATGTGATTATGTCATCGATTATATTTGAGAGGGTTATGGATATGCACTTAAGTGAGTTCCCTCGCTCTATAGGCTCTTTTGCAAGTAATTTAAAAGAGTTTGACTCTATTAGAGGTTTCTTGACAAATGCAACATTAGCAGTTTTAATAGACCTTCCATTTTCTATTATATTTTTGATAGTTATTGCTTATATAGGTGGTGCTATTGTCTGGGTACCATTGACTACCATTTTAATAATTTTAGGTTATGCCCTTTTTATTCGTAAACCATTAAAAGAGAGTATTGAGAGTACCTATGAAGCTTCAGCAAAGAAAAATGGAATTTTAATAGAGGCACTTCATAATATAGAGACTATTAAAGCTCACAATTTAGCAGGTCAAATTCAGTGGCTTTGGGAAGAGAGTGTAGGGGAGATTGCTAGAAAAAGCCTTCGCTCTCGTATGCTCTCAGCTTCAATTCCTACAATTACAGGCTTTATGGTACAGCTTAATAATGTATTAATTATTGTTGTTGGTGTCTATATGATACGAGATTTAGAGATGACTATGGGTAGTCTTATTGCTATTACAATCCTTGCTTCTCGTGCAGTAGCACCAATGGGACAAGTAGCTGGACTCTTAACTAACTATAGTGATGCTAAAACAGCCTATGATAATATTGATAGAATTGTAAATCTACCAGCTGAGCGTCTTACAAAAAAGGATTTTATCCATCGTCAAGAGTTTAAAGGAAAGATTGAGTTTAAAAATGTAACTTTTACCTATCCAAACTCAGAAATTCCTGCATTAAAAAATGTCTCTTTTACCATTAAAGCAGGTGAGAAGGTTGGAATTATTGGACGTATAGGCTCTGGTAAGAGTACGATTGAAAAACTTATTTTAAAACTGTATGAACCTAGTGAGGGTTCTATCTTAATAGATGATGTTGATATTTCTCAAATTGATCCAGCACGTTTGAGAAGTTTTATTGGTTATGTAGGGCAAGATGTCGGTTTATTTAGTGGAAGCTTAAAGGATAATATATCAAATCGTCGTCCTGGTGTTAGTGATGAGGATATTTTAAGAGTTGCTAAAATATCTGGTGTTGATGAGTTTGCTCGTCGCCACCCACACGGTTATAATATGCCAATTGGTGAAAAGGGACAAGGATTAAGTGGAGGTCAGCGTCAAAGCATTGCTATTGCAAGAGCCTTAATAAGTGAAGCTCCTATAATGCTTTTAGATGAGCCAACTAATTCACTTGATCAAATTAGTGAAAATCAAATACTTCAAGCCTTAATGCCAACTCTAAAAGAGAAGAGTATTTTAATGGTTACACAAAAATTTGCACTACTTGCTCTTACTCCTAGGGTTATTGTTATGCACGAAGGAAAAATATACCTTGATGGTCCTAGAGATGAGGTATTAAAAAGACTAAGTCAAGGAGCTAAAAATGCATCGTAAACTTACTGAAAAAGACCAAGCTTATGTAAATAGTTTAGGTGAAGCTCTTGCCGAGCATACCCCTAAAAAGATGCGTTATGCTATATATTTTTGGGTAATTGCTATATTTGCACTTTTGATTTGGGCATCTTTGGCTAGAGTTGAAGAGATTACAAGAGGGCAGGGGAAAGTAGTGCCAAGTGGAAATAATCAAGTGGTTCAAAATCTTGAGGGTGGAATTGTTAAAGCTATATTGGTTAAGTTAGGTGATAGTGTAGAAAAAGGAACACCACTTTTAGAGATTGAAAATCAAAAAGCGAAGTCTCAAATGATAGCAACTAAAATAAAAATTTATCAATTATCGGCTAAACGTAATCGTCTTTTTGCTGAAGCTAATGGGGTTAAATTTGATTTTAATAAGACAAATCATTTACGAGATTTCAACTTCTATCAAAATGAGATGAGTCTATATAAAAGCCGTCAAAGGGAGTTAAAAGTACGTCTTGAGAGTTTAAAAGAGAAGAAAAATCAACAAATAGATACTAAGAAAGAGACTACTGAGCGTATTGTAGATTTAGAACGTACAGCTAAACTTATGGCTAAAGAGATTACTATGATGCGTCCTATGGTAAAACAAGGTGTTAAATCTCGTGTAGATCTTATGCATCTTGAGAGAGAGCAGAGTAAAATTCTTGAGACTCTTCATAGTGCTACGAACTCTCTACCCAAGATAGAATCTTCTATTAGAGAGATTAAACATAAAATGAGTGAAGCTAAAATCTCTTTTCAAAATAAGGCAAAAGAGGAGTTAAATAGTGTAGAAGGAGAGCTTTTGCGTACAAAGCAGAGCTATTCAACTCTACAAGATGAGGTAAATAGAACTATAGTTCGCTCTCCAATTAGAGGTATTATTCAAAAATTAAATGTTCATACTGTTGGTGGGGTTATTAAACCAGGTGAAGATTTAGTAGAGATTGTTCCAACTGATGATAAGTTATGGTTAGAGGTTAAGATTAAGCCTTCGGATATTGCATTCATCTATCCTGGTCAAAAGGCTGTAGTTAAAGTCTCTGCTTATGATTATGCAATTTACGGCTCTTTAGATGGCAAAGTGGTACATATTAGTGCTGATACTTCTAAAGATGATAAAGGGCATTCTTGGTATATTGTACATATTCAAACAGATAAAAACCATTTAGGAGATGATAAAAAGCCTCTAAAAATCATTCCTGGAATGACGGTAAATGTGGATATTGTAACAGGAAAGAAAACTGTTTTAGACTATATATTAAAACCTATTCTAAGAGCAAAAGACTATACATTTACTGAACGTTAGATAGTATGCTCCTTAAAAGGGGAGCATACTATCTAGATTTATCCAATAGTATTAATAAGAGTATTACTCTCATCAACGCTAACTCCAACAGTAGGGTCGCTAGAGTATGAGGTACTATCTTGTTGGGTTGTGTTGGTACTATTATTAGTAATGCTATCTTGAGTAGTAGGGAGATGAGAAAGTAGAGAATCAACACTATCTTTTGAGTTATTAGATAATACATCTTCTAAGTTAGGAGATCTGTTTTTATCTTCTTCTATTCCATCATAAAGCTTTAACATATCCTCTACGTGTTTCATAGCACTATCTCTATCTACAACTTGATGACCACTATCTTCAATAATACTATTTAAATCATTTTGAGTAATATTAGATAGGTCAATGCTTTGAGTAGTTAA
>WGFZ01000030.1 GCA_015491955.1 Nitratifractor sp.
TAACAGCTTAAACCGTTAATCTCTACTATCTTATTCTCCACACCAAGCAAAGAGCTAGCACGTGCTTTTATATTCTCAACAGTAAACCCAAAGTGTTTAAAGAGTTTATCAGCTGGTGCAGAAGCCCCAAAGCCCTCCATTGCTAAAACATCATCAGCATACTTATAGTACTCAATAGCCCTAGATGCTTCAACAGCTAAAACTTTTGTGTTGGGGTCAATCACGGCTTTTTTATACTCTTCATCTTGCTCATCAAAAAGATCAAAGCAAGGGACTGATACAATATTTGCCTTTACTCCCATCTTCTCAAGGTAACACCCTGCTTGTAAGCAAGGCATCAATTCAGAGCCACTAGCCATAATTGTCAATGTAGCATTTTCTCGCTTTTTAACAATATAAGCCCCATTAGCTACCTCTCCAAAATCCCTTTTTGGTTTTAGAGTCTTTAGCTTTTGGCGACTAAGAACAAAAGCTTGTGGCTTCTTAAACTCAAGAGCCTTCTTCCAAGCCTCTACATTCTCGGTAGCATCAGCTGGTCTCCATACATAAAAGTCTGGTAAAGCTCTAAATTGGCTAAGTTGCTCAATAGGCTCGTGAGTTGGTCCATCTTCTCCAACACCAATACTATCGTGAGTCCATACAAAGAAGTTTTGAATCTTAGCAAGTGCCGAGATACGAGTGGCTGGTTTTTGATAATCACTAAATACAAAGAATGTTGCATTAAATGGTATTACTGTTCCATAAAGAGCCATAGCATTGGTAATAGCACCCATTGCGTGTTCTCTTATTCCAAAGTGTAGATTCTTACCACTTGGAAAATCCCCCATATCTTTTAGGGTTGTCTTATTTGATGGTGCAAGGTCAGCACTTCCACCAATAAAACTAGGAATTGCTTTAGCTATAGCATTTAAAATTTGACCATTACTATCACGCGTTGCCATAGCTTCACTCTTAGAGAAATCTGGCCAAGAAATAGATGAAAAATCTGGATTTAATAGTCGTTTTAGTGCCTCATTTTGCTCAGCAAAAGGGGCTTGTTTTAAACGATGTATCCACTCTTTTTCATAAAGCTCTCCTTGCTCAATGGCACAGCGAAAACGTAAAAGTACATCTTCAGGCACATAAAAGCTCTCTTTGGGAGGGAAGCCCTCTCTCTCTTTGGAAACTTTTATAATCTCTTCTCCAAGTGGAGCACCGTGAACTTCGTGGCTACCTTCAAGCCCTAAAGCACGGCGACCAATGATAGTATTTGCTACAATAATTGTAGGTCTATCACTATTTTTAGCCTCCTCTAATGCCTTATCAATATCATCATAGCAGTGTCCATTTATCTTAAGAACTTTCCAATTTTGTGCCTCAAAACGCTTTTGAATATCCTCATTCCAAGCAATTTGGGTATCACCCTCAATAGTAATATGGTTACTATCGTATATCAAAATCAAATCTTTTAATCCAAAGCGTCCTGCCAAGGCACAAGCCTCATAGCTAATACCCTCTTCTAAATCTCCATCACCACAAAAACAGTAAACTTTATGGTCAAGTAGCTCACACATAGGAGAGTTTACTCTTTTAGCACTATACTCTTTTGCCATAGCAAAGCCAACAGCATTTGCCACACCTTGTCCTAAAGGTCCTGTTGTAATCTCAACTCCTGCTGTATGTCCATACTCAGGATGTCCTGGTGTTTTAGAGGCAAATTGACGGAAATTTTTTAAATCTTCTAAACTTACATCATAACCCCAAAGATATAAAAGACTATATATAAGCCCTGTTGCGTGTCCACCAGAAAAGACCAATCTATCACGATTTAACCATTTTGGATTTTTAGGATTATGGTGAAGATGCTCACTCAATACAACAGCAATATCAGCAAGACCCATTGGAGCACCAGGGTGTCCACTATTTGCTTTTTGTATCATATCAGCAGCAAGAAAGCGTATAGTATCTGCCATCTTTTTACGCATTTGGTTTGACATAAATCTATCCTTTATTTTTTGTTTGGTGTCTTTTTAAATATTTTTCAATAATAGCTCCAAGTTCTACTTGAATAGTATCATCAAATTCTAAAAAACGCTTCTGTAAACTACTACTTAACTCATCAGCATACTTTAGGGACTCTTCAAGTCCCAATAGATTTATAAAGCTATTTTTATCTGTATCATTATTGGTTGGTTTACCAGCCTCTTGAGAAGTTTGAAGTGCATCAAGAATATCATCTTGAACTTGAAAAAGTATTCCTAAGTCTATCCCATAATCATAAAGAGCTTTACGTTTAGCCCTATCTAAGCCTACAATTACAGCCCCTATCTCTAATGATGTAGCTATTAGTTTAGCAGTCTTATTACGGTGCAACTCAAGTACCTGTTCAAGACTTAAAGGGGAATTTTCAAAATGAAGATCAATAGCTTGACCAAGTACCATTCCACCACTTCCACCATTTTGTGCTAAAAGTTTTACAAGTTCAATCCTAACATCTGAACGAAATGGACTCTTTGAAAGAATTTCAAAAGCGTGGGTATTGAGTGCATCTCCTGCTAAGATTGCTAAAGCCTCATCAAAACGAGTATGAAGTGTAGGGTATCCTCGACGTAAAGGGGCATTATCCATAGCAGGAAGGTCATCGTGAATCAAGGAGTATGTATGAAAAATCTCAACTGCTAAAGCTGGGTACATAGCCGATTCAACAAGCAAGGGAGCATAAGCCCTTACTACTCCAAGTAGAAGCTGAGGACGGAATCTTTTACCACCTGCAAGAATCATAGAGCTAAGTGCTTCATTATAATTGGGGTGGAAGCTCTCTACATAAGGTAGATTTTTGCTAAGAAAGCTTTCAAAATCCTCCATTGTTACCTTTCTAAAAAAGTGTGAAGATTATATCAAAATAGGATAAAATAGTTTTATGAATTTAGAAAATAACTCCAAAACAAAGACTCTTTATAGTTGGCTTAAGCGTGTTAGTGCATTTTTAGCAATTAGTATTTGGTTTGTACTAATCTTTCACATATTTCAAGATGGTGGAGGAATGAAAGAGGAAGCTCCTAAATGTATCTTTACCACTATGATTGTATTTACAATTCTTACCTCAATATATAAGGGTATCGAGATACTAGAATCAAAAGAGAATACAAAGCAGTAGCAGTACTACTATACTAAGCTTTTACATTAAAATAGATCTCCTCTAAGACCTCATCAAGACTCTTATGCTCTACATCTATTATAATATCAGCTACACTCCGATATGCCTCTTTTCTCTCTTTATGTAACTTCTTTGCCTTTTTAGGCTCAGAAAAGAGTGGACGTTTAGCAAGTTTCTTTTTAGCATTTTTTGCTGTACTTAGACGATTATATATCCAATCATAAGAGGCATCAAGTAAAACGATTTTTCCAAGACTCTTTATATTTTCTACTTTATAAAATCCTCCACCACAACTAATTAAAGTATCATCTACACACTTCTCAATCCAGTTTGCTGTATCTTGCTCAAGAGTTCTAAAATAACTCTCCCCCTCTTTTTCAAAAATCTTAGGAATAGCTCTATTCTCTTTAGATTCAATCAAATCATCTGTGTCTATATTATAAACTCCATACCTCTTAGCATAAGCTCTAGCAGTAGTACCTTTTCCAACTCCCATAAAACCTATTAAAAGTATATTCCTCTTTTTCACTTCTACCCTTTTTTGGTTTCTATTATACTATGAGAAATCTATAGGATCCATATCAATCTCAATACCTCTTTGAGAAACTAAATGTATAGCCCTTAGAAGTAAAATAGGATTTTTAGAGCGTAAAAGTACACTATATCTATATCTATTAGCAATCTTAGCAATTGATGCTACTCCATATCCAATAAGCTCTACCCCTTCAATATTATCAAGGATATTAGCAAGTTCACAACTCTTATCCTTAGCAATCTTCTCATTTTTATTAGAGATAATCAATCTAGCCAAGCGGACAAATGGGGGATAGTTGGCTATCTTACGAAATTCAAGCTCCTCTTTTAAAAAATCTTCATAATCCTTTAACCAAGGGCTAAACTCTTTGGCCTGATTTGTTTGAATTAATATCTTTGCATCTTTACTCCTTCCACTCCTTCCTGCAATTTGATGCAAAAGTGCTATTGCTCTCTCCTTTGCACGATAGTCTCCAAGTCCTATCAAATAATCAAGACCTATAATAACACTTAGGGTAATATTTGGATAATCGTGTCCTTTACTGAGCATTTGAGTACCTACAATAACATCACACTCTCCCGATTCAATTCTTTTAAGTGCTTTTAAGAGTTTTGTAGGGGTACTTATAGCCTCCTTATCAAACTGTTCAACTCTAATCTTAGGAATTGCCTCTTTGATAATACCTATAACCTCTTCTGTTCCAATACGATTACTACGCATTGGAGCATATCCACAATTTGGACAAACTTCTACAATAGCCTCTGTATAGTGGCAATATTGACAACGTAAGTGCTTATATCGACGATATAAACTCATTCCTACAGAGCAGTATGGACACTTATAAGTCTGCCCACACGATTCACACCAAAGATATTTAAAATTAGCTCTTGTTGGTACAAATACTAAACTCTGCTCTTTTGCTATATAGTTCTCTTCCAAAGTCTTTAATATAGGAGTATTTATTGTAGTACCAGATATAAATTGATAAGATTTTTTAGTCTTAATATATGGCTCTTTGAGCCTAATAATAGGGAGGTTTAAATAACTATTTAAACTTGGAGTAGCACTTGCCACAAAGATTTGTGCTTGACGTTTTTTTGCTAAATAGATGGCCAAATCTCTAGCATTATAGCGTGGTCTTCTCATAGATTTATAACTATCATCATGCTCTTCATCAACAATAATTAAACCTAGATTTTCTATTGGAACAAATAGTGCTGACCTAGCCCCCGCCACGATAAGAATCTTGCTATCTCTAATACCTGCTAATATCTCCTCTTTTCTCTTTTTACTCAAAGCTGAGTGCCAAAGAGCTACTCTATCTCCAAAATAACTCTTTAATCGATTCTGCATTTGTGGAGTCAAAGATATTTCAGGCATTAGTAAAATAGTGCTTTTGCCAATCTTCAGCATATACTCTATACGATGAATATATAACTCTGTCTTTCCAGATCCAGTTACTCCAAATAAAAGAGCCTTCTTCTCTTTACAAAGAGCTTCATAAGCATTTTTTTGTAATGGACTCAATTTTGGGAGTCTAATTGGACTTTGGCTAAGAGAGTTATTTAAAGAGTTAGAGGAATTTTCTCTACTAAATGGAATAAAAAGTCCTAATGCCTCTCCTAATGAGCAGAAGTAGTATTGTGAAATAAATTTAGCTGTATCCATCTGCCAAGAGTAATAAAAGAGTTCTAAAACCTCATCAATAGATTTAGTCTCAAACTCTGGAGCTTTCGTAGATTTTAAAATAACAGCCTCTTTTAATCTACCCTTTAAAGGAACTTTTACCAACTGCCCAATATTCAAATTTATATCAGAGTAATAAGTAAGTGGAGATATAGCAGATTTTAAAATAGAAAGTTCAAAATAGTATATGGAATCTGATGAGTATTTCATGAGGGCATTATAGCACCCTCTTTTCTTAATTTAAAAGAGATTAAAGATATTTATAGATCTTCCATTCCTTCAACATTACAAGAGTCTTTATTAAGTTTATTACCACTAATTTTAAATTTACAACTTGTTCCATTAGGGGCAGTAAATGTTATGGAGTTATCACTATCATCTTCACTCCATCTCTTCTTATCAATCCCATACTCAATCAATCCTAAAGCTGAAGAGATATTAATATCACTAAAGTCTCCACGTAAAATACGTTTTTGACGCTCCATAGCAATAGATGAACGGAGTGTTCCAACTGTAGTCCTAGCCTTAGTAATGATTGCATCATCTCTAGTAGCTGAAAACTTTGGGATAGCAATTGCTGAGAGAATTCCAATAACTACAATAACAAAAATCAACTCTATCATTGTAAAACCTAATCTATTTTTCATATCCCTACCTCTTTTAAAATACTATTACCGTTTTATTGTACTACCAATTAGCTCTATTGGATATGATGATGTATCAACAGAATCTTGTACCGTTTTACAGAGAAGATTTTCATTTGCTTGTCCCTTCTCTATAGTTAAGTTAATATCCCTACTACCTCTTTGGATTCTCATTTTAATACAATCTACAATCTTATCCATCTTAATTACCAATAAATCTACACTCTTATTAGCATCTCCTCTACGAACCATAGAGTTTGCAGTATTAGACATCTTAGTAAAATCTGTATCTACCTCTCCTTGAGAGACACTATAATCTACTACATCTTTTACCAATGATGAAATATACACCTCCATAACTGATATTTTAGCATCATTTCTAGTAACTGCAAGCTTCCTCATTGCAATAGAGGCTAAGATGGCAACAAGTAAAATAACAAATATCATCTCTATAAAAGTGTATCCACTTTTCATCTCCACTCCTCCTTACATCAATTATCAACTCCCCTCTGAATCTAATCTTATAAAAGAAACTCTTTTAAAAAGTTTAAAAAAATAAAGATAAAATATATAAATAAGTTAGAATTTTAAAGAGAGAAGAAGAATCCTACCCCAAAAAAGGGGTATTTAGCAGGTTAAGAAGTGAGATAATTATCTCTTAATGTTGCTTCCACCAAATGCATGCGTACCATTTAAATCTTGATCAGCAGCCACTTTTTGAGCATCTTTACACCACTTTGCATTCTCATTAGAATTAGCTTCTACTGTTAAGTTACCTTCTGTATCTATACTTTTATTAAGATCCCAACAGTTATCACTTCTAACTGCATTACAAGCAGTTGAAGTATTTATATCTAGTGAACCTCTTGCTGTATATGCAGAACCAGCATCGCTTACACAAGTTGCTAAGTTTGCAACTGCTTTAGATACCTTTGCATCTGTTCTTGTTGCTGCTAGTTTAGGAATAGCTACTGCTGCCAAAATACCAATAATTACGATAACAAAGATCAATTCGATCATAGTAAAACCGCGTCTCATGACAA
>WGFZ01000031.1 GCA_015491955.1 Nitratifractor sp.
AAGTAAATAAGATAAAATAAAATTACGACGATTCATAAGTCCACCTTATAAAATATTTTTAGTATTTTAGCAGACTTTTACTAATTTGACTCTTTTAGCATCTTCCCACGAATCTCATCTTCATCAAGAAACTCTTTATCATACTTAATAACCATTATCTCTTCTGTCTCATTTACATAAATATCATTAATAGCACTCTCTTTTTTTAGAGCTTCTAATTTGTTACGGTCAAAGTGTTCCATATCAAGATATATAGTTCCTCTAAGTCCTGGGTTACGCATTCCATATATCCAAATTGCCCAAAAGATAGAGACTACAAGTACAGTAATAGCAACACCAGAGACACTCCAGTGGCTAAATATCCAACCAGCCAAAGTTGCACCAATTCCCATTCCAACATAAGCAAATGTATTTGCAACACCAAGAGCTGCCCCTTTTTGATGAGCTTTTGCAAATTTACTTACAAAGCTTTGTAAAAGTGGTTCAAACATATTAAAACCAATAAAAAAGAAGGTTACTCCTGTTCCAAATAGTAGAAGTGATGGAGAAAATCCCATAAGTAAAAAAGCAACGGCAATAAAGGCAATAGAGATTAAAAATACCTCTTTACCTTTGTTATATTTTTCTCCAAAGACAGCAGAAGGACCCATAGCTAAAATTCCAAAAATTACAGCAGGTAGATAGACTTTCCAAAACTCTTCCATTGGTAGATGAAATTTACTCTTTAGTACAAGAGGGATAAGGAAGAATGCTATTGCCATAGTTGAGCTATGAAATAAAAATGTAATATACATTCTTACTAAATCTTTGTCTCTAAATACGTGATGGACTTTAGCCTCTTCCTCGGCAAAGCTATGAGTAATAGTTGGAGCTTTTGGTACTACTGTAAAGAGTAGAATAATTGAGAGTATAGCCATACCAGCTGTAAGATAGAAAAGGAATGGAACACCATTAGATAATCCTCCAATCATTGGTCCGATAATCATAGCTGTAGTAAATGAAAGAGCAATAACCATTCCCATAACAGCCATTGCGTGAGCTCTCTCATCTTCTCTAACATGGTCTGAAATCATAGCAATAATAACAGCACCAATAGCTCCAGCACCTTGTAGAAAACGACCCAAAAGAAGCATATAAATATCGTGTGCCATTCCTGCCATTACAGAACCAAGAGCAAAAATTAACAGTCCAATTAAAATAGCTCTCTTACGACCAATCTTATCACTGAGAGTTCCAAAAGGAACTTGAAATAGTGCTTGGGTAAAAGCATATCCCCCTACAGCAAGACCTACAAGAGTAGGAGTTGCATTAGGTAGGTCTTTGGCATAGGCAGACAAAACAGAGATAACTACAAAAAGACCAAGGAATCTTAGCCCAATGATAAGGCTCAAATGCCACGTCTTAGCAATGATTGGTTTCATAACAATCTATCCTTTAATATAGGGTATAATCTAATAACTCAACTGAGCATAGATATATAAATTAAGCTGATGAAAATATTAATATTTTTGAAAGTATTTTCGCCAGTAACTAGAGAATTATATTCTTAGAAAGGTTAAAGAAGGTTAATAAAATGGAGTTGATACTAGCAAGTGGAAATAGGGGAAAGCTTAAAGAGTTTCAAGATGCTTTCAATTCACAAATTAAGAGTATAAATGAAGTTCTTGATAATGTTCCATATATTGAAGAGAGTGCCGATACTTTTGCAGGTAATGCCCTAATTAAAGCTAGAGAGATTTATAAAAAATTGGGTTCAGATTATTTAGTAATTAGCGACGATAGTGGTATATCAGTTCCAATTTTAGGAGGTGAACCTGGAATATATTCAGCACGTTATGCAGGAGATGATGCTAATGATATTCAAAATCTTAATAAATTAATTAGTGAGATTAGAAGAAAAGGTATAAAAAGAACTCCTGCTTATTACACCGCTTCAATTGCACTTGTAAGTAGTTTTGGTGAGTATATAGTTCATGGTTGGATGTATGGTGATATTATAGATATAGCAAAAGGAGATAAGGGTTTTGGTTATGACCCTATCTTCATTCCTAAAGGCTACGATAAGACTCTAGGAGAGCTAGATGAGAGTATAAAAGCAGATATTTCACATCGTGCTAAGGCTATAGAGAGGATTCGTCCTATTTTAAATCTTCTTCAAAAGAGAGTTAAGTGATGAGACAAGAAGAGTTTATATTAGACCTTCAAAAAATCTATGATGAGCTTCAAAAGCGTCAAGTAGAACTCGGAGCTTGGATGGGTATTTTGCATAATAAAAAGAATGATGAAGCACAAGAACATATTGATAATTTTTTAAAACTTCTCAATCTACCAAAAACTTCTGAAACTACTATGGCTCTTCTTAATCGATTGATTAATCTAAGAGAAGATGCACTAGAACAAGTAATGCTCAAGCAAAATTTTTCACAAGAGCAGATTATTAATGCTAAAGAACAAGCCTATTTCTTTGTTAGTGATTTTTATATGAGACGTTTTGAACGTCTGCGTATATGGATAGAAGAGGAGGAGTTACTTAACCCCTTTTATAGAACACTACTAGCAGGAGTTCACTCTATAGGACAGTCTATTACTCGTTGGCAAAATGGTTGGACATCTCATATTATTAATGGAATTAATCAAGAGCTATTTAGGTTATTTGATGGAGATGAAGAGAAAATTTTTGAGATGCTTAGAGAAAAGAGACTCCTTG
This sequence comes from Nitratifractor sp., assembly GCA_015491955.1. Classification (GTDB taxonomy): domain Bacteria; phylum Campylobacterota; class Campylobacteria; order Campylobacterales; family Sulfurovaceae; genus Nitratifractor. The sequence goes on from WGFZ01000031.1 coordinate 2,708, forward strand.
ATTATCATAATGGTAAGGAGGCAGACCGTTGCTACTCTGTACTTGTAGCAAATACAGGAGGCTATAATCGTGTCAGTTATGCACAAGCATTTAAAAAAGAGATTGAAGAGTTAGATTTAGCTTTTGAAGTTGTTATAGATGCTTTAAAGAGTTTTGATGATGATGTATTTGGACAAAAGGAGGAGTGGTTAGAGTATTTTAAGCGTCTTCATCAAGCATTTCTTCACACAAATCCAGATGAGTTAGTTGCTTATTGGTCAGAAGTAGATAGAGCATGGATGAAGATTAAAACCCCATTGCAAGTGGGACACCCCTTAGAGTACTATGAAGACCACTACCGAAAAGCAGTAGCCTTAGAGTGGGATTTACGCATAGTTAATCCTCGTCTTAGCTCAGAGATAAAAGTACCTAAGCAAATTAGAGCATTTGCATCTAAAATAGCTATAACACTTGGTGTAGAAGCAGAGCAGATTTTTGCTAAAAATTTTGACCAAATTAATCGTACTCAGTTATATATAGGTCGTCCTCTTCTATATTATGGAGCAGAATTTAATGGACTATTTTCTGCTCAAGTAGTTCCAAATGATGAAAAGGTATCCCAAGATTTAGGTAAGAAAATTTTTGCCTATGGAGACTTTGTATATCAGTCTCAAAAAGATAAGCCTATTATGGCTTTGGCAATTGAGAGTTTTGGTAAAGATTTTGTTCTTCATCGCCGTAGCCTTCTTGATAATTACAAAAGATGGATGCGTCTTTATGAAATATCAACGATAGGACATGAGTATGGACATATTCTTTGGATTGATGATGATACTGAAATAGTAATGAATCATCGAGGACAATTCAAAAATATTGAAGAGTTTAAAGCAACAACAGGTGGTTTAATGGCATTTTTTGAGTTTGAAGATGAAGAGCTCAAAATTGATTTGATGGAGGAGATTATTGCTAGGGCTATTGGATTAATATCTTGGATGGAGGTGGGAGAGGTACTCCCATACTATTGTGAAGGTTTAATCCATCTTGAGATTTTATATAGAAATAGAGCTATTAGTTTTGATGGCATAAGGGTCTTGATAGATTATAAAGCGTATGAAGAGATGAAAAATGGTTATATAAGTGCCTATAAAGAACTTGCTAAACACTATGTGAATAAACAAGATGCAATGGAGTTTTTAGAGTGCTATGCTAAAAAAGATGGAGAGTATTTTCTACCTATCACACCTGCAGTTAAAAACTTTGTCAAAGAGTATTATAGACGATATCAAGTTATTGGACAGCAAGTAGCTCTATTGTAATTAAAGTTACTTCCCTAAAATCTTAACCCTCATTTGGGTATAATCCAACGTATTTGCCCTAATATATTTGATAGGGTGAACTTTTTTGCTTAAGGATATTTTTATGTTGCTTTTTACCCCAGGACCTACCCCAGTTCCAGAATCTGTACGTTTGGCAATGGCAAAACCAACACTTCATCACAGAACACCAGAATTTGAGTCTATTTTTGCTAAGGCACGTACTAAACTTTTTGAATTGATGGCTACTGATGAGGTAGTAGTTTTAGCTTCTAGTGGAACAGGAGCTATGGAGTCTGCTGTTACCAATCTTTGTCATAAAAAACTTTTAAATATAAACTCTGGTAAATTTGGTCAGCGTTTTGGTTTGATTGCTAAGGCTCACGGTATAAAACAGTGTGAGATTATTCACGATTGGGATACTCCTGTTAGTGTTGATGAGGTTATGGGAGTATTAGATAGTGATAATGAAATTGATGCAGTAGCCATTCAAATTAGTGAATCTGCTGGAGGATTAAGACACCCTGTTGAGGATATTGCCAAGGCTATTAAGGCTAAATATCCTGAAATTATAGTAATTGCTGATGGAATTACTGCTGTTGGTGTTGAGAGAATTGATACTACAAATATTGATGCTTTGATTGCAGGTAGTCAAAAGGCATTGATGCTTCCTCCTGGACTTGCAATTATTGGTCTTAGCACTCAAGCAGTTGATAAGATAGGTGAGGGGAATGGATACTATTTTAATCTAGCCTCTGAGATTAAAAAACAGCGTCAAAATACAACAGCTTATACAGCACCTACTACACTTATTATAGGATTAGTAGCTGTATTTGAGGCAATTGAAGCCAAAGGTGGAATAGCTAAACTATACTGTGATACTGCTCGTCGTTCTAAAGCAACTCGTTTTGCCCTTGAGGCTATAGGTCTTCATAGTTATCCAAAGACTCCAGCTAGGTCTATGACTACTATTGATGATGTCGATGCTAATGAGATTAGAAATCTTCTTAAGAGTGATTTTGGTGTTAATGTAGCTGGTGGACAAGATCATTTAAAGGGTAAAATCTTTAGAATAAATCATATGGGTTTAATTGAAGCCTATGAGATGAATTGGGTTGTTAATGCTATAGAGTTAATTTTAGCAAAACTAGGAAGACGCCCTTATGATGGTACAGCTAGTCGTATTTGGAATGAGACTTATTTTGTAAGTATGCTCTCTAAAGTAGCGGAGTAAATATGATTTTTGAACACGAAATTCCAAGTGGAAGTAGGCTCTATTTTGGTAAAAGTGCTAGATTA
>WGFZ01000032.1 GCA_015491955.1 Nitratifractor sp.
AAAATAATTATAAAAAAGGCTAAAGAGCTTTTGGAGTTAAATATATGAAAAAACTCTCCATTGTCATATTAACTTACAATAGTCAAAAGTATCTAAAAGAGGTTTTATCTTCTATAACTTTTGCTGATGAAGTTTTAATTATAGATAGTGGTTCAAGTGATAATACAATATCTATTGCCAAAGATATGGGAGCTAGAGTTATTTATCAAGAGTGGCTTGGATTTGCTAAACAAAAACAGTATGGTGTAGATTTGGCTAAAAATGATTGGGTATTTATATTAGATAGTGATGAGGTAATCTCTAAACCTTTAAAAGATGAGATAGTAAAGGAGCTTCAAAATCCTAATTTCAATGCCTATAGAGTCCCACGTTTAAACTATTTTTTTAAAAAGCCTATCTATTATGGTGGTCTCTATCCAGATATGAATATTCGATTATTTAATAGAAGTAAAGCACACTTTAATGATAAAGAGGTTCACGAGAGTATAGTTACAAATGAGCCTATTGGAGAGTTTAATAATTATATGATTCACTACGCCTATGATAGTATAGAGAAGTTTATAGATAAACAAAATAGATATTCAACTCTAGGAGCTAAGGCTAATCCTATTAAGGCTATAATTAGTCCAATATGGACATTTTTTCGTATGTATATTATAAAACAGGGCTTTCGTGATGGTTGGCATGGGTATATTATTGCTAAACTATATTCGCAATATACATTTTGGAAATATGTAAAAGGTTCTATTCCTAATGAATAAAGATATAAAAAGAGATTATCCAATAAGAGTACTTCATACAGAGTGGTCTGATGGCTGGGGTGGTCAAGAGATTAGAGTATTAAATGAGATGTTAGCTCTAAAAGAGCTTGGGGTTGAACCATTTTTAGCTTGTAGAAAAGAGGCTAAGATAGCTAAGAAGGCTATGGATAAAGGTATATTCGTATATACCCTACCCTTTAGAGGTAATACAGATTTTAAAACACTATTTGCTCTTATAAAGATAATTAAAAGAGAAAAAATTGATATTGTAAATACACATAGTGGAAAAGATACGTGGGTTGGAGGCTTTGCTAGTAAACTCTCAGGTGCAAAATTTATACGTACTCGTCATCTCTCAAATCCTATTAGAACTTCACGCTTAAACTTTATAAATGAGATGGCTGACTTTATCTTCACAACAGGAGAGTCAGTTAGAGAGGATATGATTAGAAATAATAGAATTAATCCACAAAAAATCCTCTCAATTCCAACAGGAGTAGATGAAAAACAATTTAATCCAAAATGCTGTGAGCAACAAGAGATACGTAAAAGTTTTAAGATTCCTGATGGTTACTTTGTTGTAGGGAATTTAGCAGTATTAAGAAGTTTCAAAAGACACGACCTTCTTATAGAGGCATTTGAGATATTTAATAAACAATATCCAAAAAGCATACTACTAATTGCTGGAGATGGACCTCAACGCCATAATCTTGAAAATATAATAAAAAAAAGAGAGCTTCAAGAATCTGTTAAACTTATTGGTCATCAAGATACTCCTCAAAAGTTTTTAAAAGCTCTTGATATTTTTGTACTATCATCTGATTCTGGCGAGGGTGTTCCTCAGTCCCTTATTCAGGCTCTTATGATGGGATTAGCCTCTATTAGTAGTGATGTAGGGAGTACAAGGGATTTAGATAAAGGGGATAATATTATCTTTGTTCCAAGCAATTCAGTCAAAGCACTAGCTAATGCTATGATAGAGCTATTTAAAGAGTCTAAAACAAGAGTATCACTTGCGAAAAGAGCTCCATCTTCTGTAAAAGAGTTTAGTAAAGATGTGATGGCTAATAGAATATACAAAATATATGAAATGCTTTTGGAAAAGTGATGAGAATTTTAGTAATTAAATTTAGACACATTGGAGATGTACTATTGACAACTCCTTTAATTGCAAATCTTAAAGCAAATTTTCCAGATGCTGTGATAGATGTGGCAATAAATAGAGAGTCTGAAGGAATTTTAAAAGATAATCCCCATATTCATAAACTATTTCTATATGATAGAGTAAAAATCAAGAATAGTTCACTATTTAAAAAGATTAAAGAAGAGCTTAGTTATCTAAAAAGTATTATTAGCCAAAAATATGATTTGGTTTTGAATCTAACAGAGGGAGACCGAGGGGCTATAATATCTCGTCTATTAAACTCTAGGGAGCGTTTGGGTATTAGTAGCCGTAATAGATTTATAGATATGCTAAAACCTTACACAAAGTTTATAGATAAGCTCCCTTATGAGCATACTATAGAGAGGGAGTTAGAGTTTTTAAAGATATTAAATATTCCAATAGTATCTAAGAGAATTGAACTATATAGCAGTACCCCTCTACCTAAAAGTGTTGAAGGATTTGAGTACATTGTAATTCACCCTGTATCACGTTGGATATCTAAGAGTTGGAAGATAGAGAGCTTTGCTAAACTTATTGATATAATTGAAAAAGAGTATAAGATAAGAGTAGTTTTAACAGGAGGAGGCTCAAATATAGAGAAGGAGTACAACCAATCTATTGAAAATCTCTGTAAAAGTGAGCCTATTAATCTAACAGGTAAAATTTCATTACAAGAGTTGACAACTATCTTAAAAAACGCAAAAGCCTTTATTGGATTGGATACTGCTCCTATGCATATGGCATCAGCTTGTGATATTCCAATTATTACTCTTTTTGGACCTTCCGACCCTATTATTTGGGGACCGTGGGAGAATGAACTACAAAAAGCCTGTTATACTCAAAAGAGAGAAACACAAATGTGTGGTAAACATACAGTTATCATAAAAGGAGATGATAAAATTATATGGGAAAATGGTCGTAAAGTTAGTACTGCTATGATGAGAATCAAAGTAGAAGATATATTAGAAATTTTTAAAAATAAAATAACTAAATGAATATCTTTACAAAAATCAAATTAGCAATAAAATATAAAAAGTTGAAATTTCTATACTTAGGAAAGTTTACTAACATAAGACATCTATCTAACCATTTTATACATACTGAAAGAATATCCATAGGTGATTTTTCTACTATTGGAGAAGATGCCTATTTAGATGGAAGTGGAGGTATAGAGATTGGTTCGTGTACTATTATTGGACCAAAATTCACAGCCATAACAGCAAATCATAACTATGATAATAATAATCTATTACCTTATGATAATAAAATGATAAGTAAAAAAATTACCATAGGGGATTATTGTTGGATTGGTAGAGGTGTTACGATTATACCTGGAGTTAAAGTTGGGAAAGCTTGTATTATTGCTACAGGAAGTGTTGTAACAAAAGATATTGATGACTTTGCTATTATTGGTGGTAATCCAGCTAACGTTATCCGTTATCGAAATAGAGATATAGTAGAAAAGCTTATTAAAAATAATAGATGTGTAAATAATCCTATTTCAAATCCAAATAGGACAAAAATATGGATTTAACTATTCACTACTATCATACTCTTGACCTTAGATTCTCTTCAGCTCAAACAATACAAGTTATTAGAGATTATAGCTACTTGAGTAGATATGGATATAAGATTCATCTTTATGGTTCTTATAAGGATAAAGAGAGCTTAGAAGAGATTCAAACTTTTCTTAAGGAATTTCCTAATATATATCTTCACGCTGTCTCTAAAAATATTTTTAGCTCCATAAGATTAAATTATTTTCTTTATAGGAATTTATTTAAAGAGAAAAATTCTATACTAATTACTAGACATTATAAAAAGCTAGTATATGCACTAACTATTAAAGAACTTTTTAAATGTAGAGTAGTCCACGAAATGCACGAAGAGTCTTTTGTATATCTATTTAAAAAAGTATCAAAAGATAATTTTAATCTAAATCTTTTAAAAACTGACCTTATAATATTTACCAATCCTTCACAAGTTATTTTCTATAAAAAAGAGTTTGCTACAACTCCAACTTTTAAATATATAGTTTTACCAAATGGTGTAGAGATAGATAAGTTCATTAATGTATCATTTAAAACTAATAAAATTCTTACATATATTGGACAGTTTAATAGATGGAAAAATACAGAGCTACTATTTGAGACTCTAGCAAAACTTCCCAAGGAGTTTACTCTACGTATTGCAGGAGGTAAGAGTGATGAATCGAGTAGAAGATGGGTTAATGAGCAAATAGATAGATATAATCTTGAAAATAGAGTCGATTTTAGAGGATATATTCCCAATAGTCGTATTATAAATGAGGTATTAGATGGTTCAAATATTTTACTCCTTCCTTTAGGAGATAATATTCAATCTTGTTATTTAACATCTCCTATGAAACTCTTTGAGTATCTTGCGACAAAAATTCCAATAGTCTCTGTAAAGTGTCCATCTGTAACTTCTCTTGTTGATAAAGATACTATCTTTTTTACTACTCATAAAGCCGATGACTTTGCAAAGAGTATAATTGATATTATTTCACTATCTAAAGAAGAGCTTCAAGATAAAAGGGAAAATATGCTAAAAAGTGCCAAAGAGTTCTCTTATGAAAATCGAAGTAAAAAATTACATATAGAAATTCAAAATCTAAAATCTTGAAAGGATTAAAATGACACTATCTATTACAAAAGAGCAAAAGGGTGAAAAGATTTTCCTATTTTTCTTATACACTCTTGCTATAGCTCTTCCTCTAACAGAGTTTGTAAAGCAAGTTGCCATAGTTGGTTTGATATTTAGTGGAGGATACCTTCTATATCAACAAAAAAGGGATATTCAAAAAGACCTTAGTTTTATTGGATTAACTCTATTAGCAGGAGCCTCCTTTATTGCTGTACCTTTTGCACAAGACTCATCAGGAGCACTTCACGGAGCCTTAGATATATTTAAAGTTGTAGTAATATTTATAATTATTAGAGGGCTTTCATTTGATTCCAAGATAATTTCACGCTTTTTTATATACCTTTTTATCTCATTTATTATTGCTGTTGTTTGGGGAGAGTATGCACATATATTTAAAGGAGCTCGTTTTTTAGAACTTAACTCTATTGGACAAGTAAATCATAGTGCAATATATACAGGTATGCTTGTACTAATCTCTTACGGTATATTTTTCTCTGAAAATATCACACCAAATCTAAAAGAGCAAAAGATAGTTACATCATTAGCATTAGCTTCACTTATATTTGGTATATTCGCGATTATTGTAGAGGGAAGTAGAGCTGGAATGCTTGGAACATTTATCCCTCTTATTCTTACATTCTTTATTACGAAGGGGTATAAAAATAAAAAGCTTTTATATACTCTCTTATTAATTTTTATTGTAGCTTTAGTTACACTATTTAGTGATAGCTATGCCATTAATAAAGTTAAAGAGGGAATATTTTACACTTCAGGACGTAGCTCTATCTGGTCTGCTTCCCTTCAATCATTTCCAGACCAAAGTATATTTCATATTCTATTTGGAATGGGTTCAAAAAATTTTCACTTTATAAATTTACAACATTATGTTCCTAGCTTTCATATAGCTCACTATAGCCATGCTCACAATACCTATATTAATTTCCTTCTTGAAAAGGGAGTTGTTGGATTACTTGGATATTTACTATTTATATTGGGTGTTTTAAAAAGTCTTTGGCTCTCATCTAAAGAGAGTTATCTTAGAATTATTGCTTTAAATGTATTTCTTCTAAATTTAATAATATCTTTAGTAAATACTACATTTCACGATGAACTATCTCTTTTAATGGTGATTATATGGGCATTAGCTCTTCAAAAAAGAGATTAGTTTTTCTACGCCAACACCATACCCCATTTGGTGGAGCAGAAAACTACTTATCTCGTCTTACAGAAGTATTAAAGAGTCAAAATATAGATTTTGAGATTAGATACTCCAAAGTACCAAATTTTTTTGCAAGTTGGATAAAGGCTATTTTATATAGTTTAGAAGTATGTATCTCCAAAAAGAGTGAATTGTATTTCTCACTAGATAGAGTAACTTGCCCAGATATTTATCGTGCTGGTGATGGGGTGCATAGAGCATTTTTAAAAACTAAAGGATTTACTCTTAACCCTCTTCATACTACTCTATTATATTTAGAGAAAAAGACATTTACAAACTCAAAACTAATTATTGCAAATTCAAAACTTGTAAAAGAGCAAATTATTAACTTTTATCCAAATACTAATAAAGATAAGATTCATATTGTCTATAATGGTATCCCTATTCCAAAGAGCTTCAATAAGCAAGAGGCGAAAAAGAGACTCTCTAAAGAGTTTAATTTTAATGAAGATACTCCAATTATTCTCTTTGTTGGTAGTGGTTTTAAGCGTAAAGGGGTTATGGAGTTTTTAGAAATTATCTCAAAGTTAAAAGAGCCATTTTATGCCCTAGTTGTTGGGAAAGAGAAAAAAATATCAAAATATAAACAAAAGGCAAAAGAGTTAGGGGTAGCCAATAGTGTAAATTTTACAGGTGCTAGAAGAGATGTAGCAGAATTTTACCAAGGAGCAGATATTTTTATCTTTCCTACTCACTATGAGCCATTTTCAAATGTTATACTTGAGGCTCTAAGTTATGGTGTAGTCTCTATTACCACTAAGCAAAATGGAGCTTCTGAAGTTTTACCAAAAGAGTGGATTATGCAAAATCCAAATGATATGTCTATATTAAAGGAGATTGAGAATCTCATCTTAGACTCCAAAAGAGTAAAAGAGGCTTCTAAAAGAGCTAGAGAGATTGCTTTAAAATACCCAATTGAACGTAATGTAAAAGAGAGCCTTGAACTTATCAAAACATATTTTAGATAAAATCTAACAAAAATATAACTCTAGTTAAGGAAACATCTATGTCAAAAATTGCTATTGCAGGGACTGGATATGTAGGGCTATCTAATGCTCTTTTACTTGCACAAAATAACCAAGTAACTACTCTTGATATTATTCCAAAAAAGATTGAATTGATAAATCAAGGTATCTCTCCAATTGAAGATAGAGAGATTCAAGAGTATCTTCCTAAACTCCTAAATACCTCTAGTAACTCTAATGGTTTCTATGCCACTTTAGATAAAGAAGAGGCTTATAGAGATGCTGAATATGTAATTATTGCAACTCCAACTGATTATGACCCTCAAACAAACTATTTTAATACCAAAAGTGTTGAAGCTGTTATCAGTGATATTTTAAGGATTAATCCTAATGCTATTATGATTATAAAATCAACTGTTCCTGTAGGATTTACTAAGCAAATGAGAGATAGGTTTAATACCCAAAATATTATATTCTCTCCAGAATTTTTAAGAGAGGGTAAAGCTCTATATGACAATCTTTACCCATCTAGAATAGTTGTTGGAGAGCAGAGCCAACGTGCTAAGAAATTTGCAAATTTACTACTTGAAGGCTCACTAAAAAAAGATGTTCCAATTCTTTTAACTGATAGTACTGAAGCTGAAGCTATAAAACTATTTGCAAATACATATTTAGCTATGCGAGTGGCATATTTTAATGAGCTTGATAGCTATTGTGAAACACATAATCTAAATAGCCGTCAAGTAATAGAGGGTGTAGGACTTGACCCAAGAATTGGAATGCACTACAACAATCCTAGCTTTGGCTATGGTGGATATTGTCTACCAAAAGATACAAAACAACTCTTAGCAAACTATGCAGATGTACCAAGTAATCTAGTTAAAGCTATTGTAGATGCAAATAGAACACGTAAAGATTTTATTGCTGATAGAATCATTGAGAGACTTCCAAAAGATAAATATGGATATCCTAGTGGAACTGTTGGTGTATATCGTTTAGTGATGAAACAAGGCTCAGATAATTTTCGCTCTAGTGCTATTCAAGGAATTATGAAAAGACTTAAAGCAAAAGGTATTGAGGTAATTGTATATGAGCCATCTCTTAAAGAGGAGCGTTTTTTCCACTCTAAAGTAGTTCAAAATCTTGATAGTTTTAAAGATAAATGTGATGTAATTGTTGCCAATAGAATGAGTAGTAAACTTGAAGATGTAAAAGATAAGGTATATACGCGTGATATATTTGGTAATGATTAAAATATATATATGAAGATTTTAATAGAACTCCCTACGTGGCTTGGAGATACTATTATGGCTACTCCAGCTATTGAGAACTTGTACAATAGTTATCCAAATGCAAAAATCACAATACTTGGCTCTTTTGTCTCCACTCAAGTACTCAAAGCTCACCCGAGAGTCGATAGAGTAGTTATAGATAAAACAAAAAGTAGAGGTATCCGACTTCTAAATGTAATAAAACTATCCAAAGAGTTAGAGACTTATGATTTAGCTATTAGCTTTAGAAGCCATTTTTACTCAAAACTACTTCTTATGCTAACTAAATCTAAAAGGCGTTATATATATAAATCTCCAAAAAATTCTATACATCAAGTAGAGAAATACTCAAACTTTATAGATAATGTTGTAGGTAAAAATCTAACTCCTAGTAAGCTTCGACTCGATTATAGAGCTATCTCATATACTAAACCCACACTTGGTATAAATCCTGGAGCTAGTTATGGTAGTGCTAAGCGTTGGTATCCTGATAAGTTTGCTAAAGTTGCTCTTAGCTTGAGTGATAAATATGAGATTATTATATTTGGTGGTTCTAACGAGATTGATATAGCTAAAGATATTGAGAGTTCTCTTCAAGCTCAAGGGGTAAGAAATGTTCAGAATTTAGCAGGTAAAACTACCATAGAAGAGCTTTGTTCAGCAATCGGTGGATTAAACCTATTTATTACAGGAGATAGTGGACCTATGCATATAGCCACAGCATATCAAATTCCTACTATTGCAATTTTTGGTCCTACAAAATGGAAAGAGACATCACCCTGGAAAAATCCAAAGAGTAAAATAGTACGACACAATTTAGAGTGTTCTCCTTGTATGAAACGAACTTGTCCACTCAAACACCACGAGTGTATGAGAGGTATTGAAGCCAATGAAGTTTTAGAAGCAATCAAAAAGTTATGACACTTTTTCATCAACAATAGCACATAAAATATGACCAATTAAAATATGCATCTCTTGAATCCTTGCTGTCTCATTTACTGAGACTACAAGATTTATATCGCAAAGCTCACTCATATCTCCACCATCTCTACCGCTAAAACCTATTGTCAAACACCCCAAAGCATTTGCTCTCTCTAAGGCTCTTAAGACATTAGTACTATTACCACTTGTAGAGATTCCTATCAATATATCTCCATCATTAGCTAAGGCTTCAACTTGACGCTCAAAGACTCTATCAAAGCCATAATCATTTCCTATAGCAGTTAGGGCTGATGTATCTGTTGTTAAGGCAATAGCAGGAAGACCAACTCTCTCCTTTACGAAGCGTCCTGTAAACTCTGCTGAGATGTGTTGAGCATCTGAGGCACTTCCACCATTTCCACAAAGTAAAATCTTATTACCCCTTTTTAGTGCTTTAACTATCAAATCACTAGCTACTAATAAATCATCTTGTAAATTATTTTCAAGATACTCCAAAGCCTCTTGATGGCTCTCAATCGCCTTAGAGATAACACTCTTCATCAATTCCCCTTCTTCATCTTCTCAATAATCTTTGTTGTACTTCTACCATCAACAAAATCAACCAACCTAAGCTCTTTTGCTATATCGCTACCAATAACCTCTTTTCCCTTGTAATCTCCACCTTTAACTAAAGTATCTGGCTCAATAAGTTTAATAAGCTCATAAGGGGTATCTTCATCAAAAATAGTTACATAATCTACACAATCTAAAGCTCCTAAAAGATAGGCTCTATCGTATTCAGGATTGATAGGACGCTCCTCCCCCTTAAGACGTTTAACTGAAGCATCACTATTGACCCCTACAATTAAAATATCTCCAAAAGTAGAGGCTTTTTGTAAGTATTGAATATGACCTAGATGTAAAATATCAAAGCAACCATTTGTAAAAACTATCTTCTTTCCATCTTCTTTTAACTCTTCAACTCGCTTTTTAAGCTCTTTGTGGCTCTTTATTCTATACTCTGTTGTAGATTCGTGAAGAGCCTTTTCATAAGATATAATCTCTTCCCAAGTAGCTGTAGCACTTCCAAGTTTAGCAACAACAACAGCCGCTGCTGCGTTAGCAATACGTACAGCCTCATCGATAGAGCCTCCAGAAGCTCTTACATATCCCAAAGTTGCAAGTACTGTATCTCCTGCCCCTGTAACATCATAGACCTCTTGAGCTACAGTTGGAATAATCTCCATATCATCTGAAAATATTGCAATACCATCTTCTGAGAGTGTAATAATCACTCTATCTAATTTCAAGTCATCTTTTAGAGTAAAACCAGCCTCTTTAAGAGTATCTTCATCTTTAATTAAAACTCCTGTAGCCTCTGAAGCCTCTTTCTTATTTGGAGTAATTGCTGTAGCCCCTTTATACTTTGAGTAATCTCTACCCTTTGGATCTACAATAACACGCACATTATAACTATTGGCTAAAGAGATGAGAGCTTGTGTAAATGAGTGAGTCAATAGACCCTTAGCATAGTCAGATATAAGTATAGTATCAACTCTATCTCTTAATAAAAAATCAATCTTCTCTAAGAGTTTAGCTTCAATCTTGCTATCTATTGGCTCTTTCATCTCACTATCAAAAC
>WGFZ01000033.1 GCA_015491955.1 Nitratifractor sp.
AAAGTATTTTAGTTTTAAATATGATTGATGAAGCGGAAAATGAAGGAATAGAGATTGATAGTAAACAACTATCTAACCTTTTAGGAATCCCTGTGATTAAGACTAGTGCCAAAAAAAGGGAAGGACTCCAAGAGCTTTCAAAAACTATTGTAGAAGTTTACAAAAAACCTCAAACAGATTCAAAAGTGATATATAGTGATTTTATAGAGGAGGAGATTGAACATCTAGTTAAATTCTTTAAAGAGAGAAAGTATAAAAGTGAAATTCCATATAGATATTTAGCTATCCGACTCTTAAAAGAAGATACTCAAATCTATAAAAAGATGCATGATGAGCCTATTTGGATTGAACTACTTCCTCTTTTAAGAGAGGCTCTTGAACATATATATCTACACTCTAGTAAAAAAGATATAGAAGAGATATTTGCTGATGAACACTTTGCTTTTGCCAAAGGAGCAAAGATGGAGGTAATATCTACTAAGGCTATGCGTGCAAAAAATATTACTCAAAAAATTGATAATATACTTATAAATAAATATTTGGGGATTCCAATATTTCTCTTTTTAATGTGGGGACTATTTCAACTAACTTTCTCCCTAGGTGCTATTCCAATGGATTGGATAAGTACAGGATTTGATTGGTTATCTACTCAAACACATAATATATTAGGAGATACTACCCTTGCGTCTGTAATTGCTGATGGGATTTTTGGAGGTGTTGGTACAGTGGTAAGTTTTCTACCAAATATTATTATTCTATTTTTTGGAATTGCACTACTTGAAACTACTGGATATATGGCACGAGTATCTTTTTTACTTGATGGATTTTTTCATAAATTTGGTCTTCATGGTAAGAGTTTTGTACCACTTGTTACTGGCTTTGGTTGTACTGTACCCGCTTATATGGCAGCAAGAACGCTTAAAAGTAGAGCCGATAGAATGATTACACTCTTTATTCTTGGCTTTATGAGTTGTAGTGCAAGGATTCCTATATATGTCCTTTTTGCTGGAACTTTTTTTGGAGCTAGTGAAGCAGGGAATATACTTTTCTTAATATATATATCTGGTGCAATATTTGGATTAATGATGGCGAAGCTTTTAAGAATTTTTGTGTTTAAAGGAGAAGATGACCCATTTGTAATGGAGATGCCAAAGTATCGCCTTCCATCTCTTAAACTTATCTATCACGTTGTTTATGGTCAATCGGCAAGTTATATGCGTAAAGCAGGAACATTTATCCTCTTTGCCTCTATTCTTATATGGTTTGCAAGTAACTATCCAAAAAATTTAGCACTAGAAAAGACCTATGAAACACTTATTGTAAATACACCATCACTTCAACAAAAAAAATTACTTAAAAATGAGATGAAATCCAAAATACTAGAGCAGAGTTATCTAGGAAAATTGGGTAAAGTAAGTGAACCATTTTTTGCTCCTCTTGGCTTTGATTGGAAACTTAGTATCTCTTTAGAGGCAGGTTTGGCCGCTAAAGAGGTTGTAGTATCAACACTAGGTGTCTTATATTCTCTAGGAGATGATACAACTGAAGGCTCTTCAAATTTACAAAAGCAATTAAAAGCAAATGTACCACTTCCAACAGCACTTGCCTTTATTGTATTTGTAATGTTATATATCCCATGTTTTGCAGCAATGGCAGTTTTCAAACAAGAGACAGGTAGCTGGATATACCTTGCTTACCTTTTTGTGGGAACTACAGGTGTAGCTTGGATATTTAGCTTTTTAACATATAATATCGCTAAATTATGGTTATAAGGATTGTAAAATGCTACTTAGTGAATTGAAAAAGGGAGAGAGTGGATTAATCATTAAAATTCACGCTGATTCTCAACTACGTAATAGACTCCACTCATTTGGTATCATTCCAGGAGAGGAGTTGAAGTTAAAGGAGTACTCAATTGCAAACCAAACTATGGAGATTGAAGTCGAAAGAACTCTAATAGCCCTTCGTAAAGAGGAGGCTCAAAAAATTGAGATAGAACCTATTTAATTCTCTTTAGTAGTGGCGTTTTAGAGCTACTACTAAATATTTATTCTATAACTTTGATATTCTTGTGTATAATGAAGAATAAATTTTTTTGAAATGGTGTAATATAGATGAAAAAAGTTCTTAGTTTTCTTGTGATGATGGGTGGAAGTAATATTTTATCTGCTAATGATGTAAATCAAACCCCTATTGAATTAAATCAAACCCAAATTGAGAGTAATAATAGTTTAGTAAAGGATACGAATAGTCAAAGTAGAGAAGAGAATAATAGTGATAGCAATCAAAGTCTCATTGAATCAAATCAAAGCTCTATCAAAACTACACAAGTAGAGACAAAAAATAGTATAAATACAAATGATACAAATCAAACTATTATTGAAAATAATCAAAGTCAAGATAAAGAGACTCAAGTAATAACTAAAAATTCTGCCGATAGCAATCAAAGTCTAATTGAATCAAATCAAAGCTCTATAAAAACTACACAAGTAGAGACAAAAAAGAGCATAACTACAAATGATACAAATCAAACTATTATTGAAAATAATCAAAGTCAGGTAAATATAGAGCAAAATAGTACTAATATTAATCAAAGCTCATCAGTGATAGAGCCTCAAAGTAATATTGAAAGTACATTTATAGATCAAGCTACTTCTATTCTTCAAAAGAGAGTTAAGCACTACCCACGTCTAGGAAAGCTATATAAAGAGCTATTTTATACACCAGTTTGGGTAACTTACAATGGGCTTACAAACTTTGGAAAAGGGCTAATTAAACAAATTGATGAAGATATTACTATACCCTCTACCTTAAAACTTCACCAAAGAGTTCAAAAACTAAGAGAAAGTATAGATAATCTAAATAGTAGCTCAACAATTCAAGATAAAATTGATAATGAACTTAAATTTAGTAATCTATATATTGATTATATGAACTATCTTATTTATGGGGGAATAAATTGGAATGCTTTTGATAAAAAAGTAAAAAAACTTACTAGAGAGTATAAAATCAAAGTAGGTTGGGAACACTATAAACCTTCAATAACTCCAGATTCTTTATTGGTCGATGCTACAATGAGTGGAGATTTAAATAGTGCTTTTAAAAAGGCTGAGCCAAA
>WGFZ01000034.1 GCA_015491955.1 Nitratifractor sp.
CCCATTCCATACAATAGACCAAAATTTATAGATTTGGCAAAATTCCTTTTATTTGATGCTTCATCTTCCCCAAAAAGCTTAATAGCTGTTGCCATATGAATATCTTCATCATTCCTAAAAGCCTCTTGTAAAGCACTATCCCTACTAAAATGTGCTAAGAGTCTCAACTCTATTTGAGAGTAATCAATAGATATAAGTTTAGAACCATCTTTAGCAATAAAAGCCCTACGAACTCTACGACCTAATTGACTTTTTACTGGGATATTTTGAAGATTAGGCTCTTTAGAAGATAATCTCCCTGTTGCAGTACCAGTTTGTATAAAGCTTGTATGTACTCTACTTTGTGGGTCTTGCTTTGCTAATTTTAAAAGAGGTTTTACATAGGTACTAAGCATCTTTTGATACTCTCTATACTCTAAAATCTTTCCAATAATTGGGTGAGTATCGACAAGACCTTTTAAAACAGACTCATTAGTGCTATAGCCACTCTTTGTCTTTTTCCCACCTTTAAGCCCTAAATTTGTAAATAAAATAGTACCTAATTGTTGGGTTGAGCGAATGTTAAACTCACTACCTGCTAGAGTATATATTGTTTTAGTTAGTCTATTAAGCTCACTATTTAGCTCCTCTTCTAAACTTTTTAAATGATTAGTATCAACTTTAATACCAAGAGATTCCATCTTAATAAGAGTATTTATAAAAGGAAACTCCAGAGTTTTTGCCTCTTTAAGTAGAGAATCTAAGCCCTCTTTTTCAAAAAGTTGCAATATATGAAAATAGAGTTTGCGTGTTGCCCAAGCATCTTCACTAGCATAGAAAGTAGCCTCTTCTAAAGAGACACTAGAGAAATCTTCACCTTTTTTAACCAACTCTTTAAAAGACTTCATAGTGTAATTAAAAAACTTTTGCATTAAACTATCTAATCCAACTTTTGTTCCAGGATTAAGTAACCAAGCAAGAATCATAGTATCAGACTCAGGCTCAACTCTATTAATCTTTAAATAGTTATATAGTAGAGATAGATCAAATTTTAAATTTTGTCCCACTATTTTAAATTTCATCAAATACTCAATAGCACTCTTAGCCACACTTAACTCAACTTGAGAACCAACACCTAAGTAACTATGGGCAACTGGTACATAGTAGGCTCTATCCTCTTCAAAAGCAAAAGAGAAGCCTACAAGTTTTGCTCTCTTTGTATCTAGCCCTGTTGTCTCTGTGTCAAAAGCTACAATAGTATCATTAGGTATTTTTCTTAAAACTTCTTCTAGCTTATCTTTAGTATTAAGGAGTATTGGCTCAAAGAGTACTTCTTTTGTTTGATTTAACTCTTGCTTATTTTGAGTATTTTGAATGGGAGTACCTAAAGTATCTTCATTTGCGAAATATAAAGCTTGACGCATCTCATACTTTTGAAATTCATCTTTTAAATTGATTAAATAGTTTCGCTTTTCAAAAGTGAAAGATGACAAATCTAAACTATCAAAAGTATTATCTACCAATCTAACAAGTTCACGTGAGATAAAAGCCTGTTCTTTATAATCAATCAATAGCTTTCTTATTCTTGGAGTTCCAGCCTCTTGTATATGCTCATAGAGATTTTCTAATGTATGATACTCATTTATTAATTTTGAGGCTGTCTTTGGACCAATTCCTCTAACTCCTGGTACATTATCGCTACTATCACCAATTAGAGCTTGAAAATCAACAAAATATTTTGGTAGTACTCCAAATTTATCTAAACACCCTTGCTCATCAATCTCATTTTTCTTAAACCAATCATAAAGATAGACTCTACTATCATCAAGAAGTTGATATAAATCTTTATCAGAGCTTACAATCTTTGCAATAATGCCTTGCTCTTTTGAATATTTAGTAACTGTTGCGATAATATCATCTGCCTCAAATCTATCTCTACTCAAATTTGCAAAACCCATCTTTTTAACCCACTCAATAGCAATGGGAAGTTGCATTAAAAGTTCTTCTGGAGGTCTAGAACGATTAGCTTTATACTCAGAATA
>WGFZ01000035.1 GCA_015491955.1 Nitratifractor sp.
AGTTTAAAAATTTACCTCAACTCTTAGCAGATGTTGATAGATTGGGTTATAAAAATATTATTGTATCCTCTATAAATCTATTTCCAACAGATGAACACGAGTTTACTAAGAGGATTGTGGAAGGATTTAAACACTTCTCTTTAGCAAATATTAGAGTTACTGATGCAATCTTGACTAAAACTAAAGAGACTACACTTTTTTTAAAATCTCTAAATGAGAAGATTAAAAAAGACAAGAGAGCAAATCTATATATCATTCACGGAACTCCAAGACTTGATACTAGAGGAATAGACTCAATATCTTATACAAAAGAGTATCTTGAGATGTTGGGAGATAATTATGTATGCTCACTAGAAGGGGCTTTCCCATACTATGCTATAAAAGATATTTTAGTTAAGAAGATGAGAAGTGATGGTATTGAGAGAGTGCAAATTGTTCCTATGCTTTTAGTTAGTGGAAATCACTATATTAAAGATATGGTAGAGATAAGAGATGAGATAAGAGACTCATTTGAGTGTGAAATTGTTGAGACAATAAGCTCTTATGAGAAGTTCAATCTAATTGAGTTAAAAGATATTAGAGAGATAATCTATCAAAATATAAAAAGTGAGATTAAAAAACTTGGAGTTTAAACTTTTTATGGTCTCTTTAGGACCTGGGGATATTGACCTTGTTACTATTAAAGCTCTTGAGGTTCTTAAGAGTGTTGAGGCTGTTTGTGTCCCTACTAAAAGTTCTGATTTATCATTTAAAAAATCTCTCACCTTTAAGATTTTAAAATCTCTAATGCAAAAGCACAACTTTAAAAAGCCAATAGTTCCTGTCTATTCACCAATGAGATTTAAGCTAGAGGATTGGGAAGCTGAGGCTAATATTTTGATTGAGACTACTCAAGAGTACAAAAGAGTCGCCTTTGTAACTCTAGGAGATGCAGGAATTTATAGTAGTGTTTACTATCTCCTTGAACGTATAAAAGATAGGGATTTCTCCTTATATCAAAATAGCGAAGTTGTAGCAGGAGTTACCTCATTCTCTGATGCTAGTGCAAAGGTTAAAAAGCCTCTTTGTCTTGGAGATAGTGCTTTGGAGATTATTCCATTGCTTGATAAAGAGGTGGCAAAGACAAAAATATTTATGCGTCCTAAGATAGGAATGGATACTAAAGATATTCAAGAAGAGGGTGAAGTTTACACTTTTGAGAATCTTAACTTTAAAGATGAGAAGATTTATAGTAAAAAGTTGCAAAAAGTTGAAAGATATATGACACTTTTTATCGATTTTTTTAAAGGATAATTGTGGGATTTAAGATAGAGAAGCCTTTAGTAAATATTGGGGCAGATATTAGTGTTAAATCGTTTGAGACTATAAAAGAGGAGTTAAAAAACTACCCAAAAGCAAAAGAGTTCTCATCTGATGAGTTGGCTGTAATTGAGAGATTAATACATACAACAACTTGCTTTGATGAGGTATTAAATAATATCTACTTCTCTAAAAATGCCCTTCATAGAATAAAAGAGCTTCTTTTGCAAGAGGCTAAGATTATTGTTGATGTCAATATGATAAAAGTTGGTATTAGTGATTTTTATCTAAAAACTTACAACAATGAGGTGATTTGTTATATCAATGAGCCTTTTACTTATGAGATGTCAAAAGAGATGGGTACTACTAGAAGCTATGTAGCTGTTGTAGAGGCTATCAAAAGAAATAAAGATGAAAAGATGCTCTTTGTGTGTGGAAATGCTCCTACTTTTATATATGCAGTAATAAATACTCTACTAGAGCAGAAGGTCAATTTAAAAAATGTAGCACTTTTGCTATTTCCTGTAGGTTTTGTTAATGTGATTGAGTCAAAGGAGTATGCTAAGAGATTTAGCCAATATTTTGATGTCCCATCTGTGATTATGCAAGGACGCTTTGGAAGCTCTACTATGGGAGTTGCTACACTACACGCTATCTATAAACTCATTAAAGATTATGATGGAGTAAGTAAATACAATGGAAAGTAATAAGATAAATCTAATGGGAAGTGAAGTGGTTGAGGGCTTTGCTTGTAAGCCAAAGAAGCTTGACCCAAATAAGCCTATTATGTTTTATAAAGCTATTGTATATATATGCTCTGATGAGAGGTGTGCTAAGGCTAGTGGTGGATTAGATAGAGCTAAAGAGCTTAGAGAGATTGTTAAAGAATTGGGATTAGCAAAGGGTAAAAATAGGATAAAAGTTACGAGAAATCTTTGTCAAGGTGCTTGTAGATTTCGTCAAGTAGCTCAAATAAATTCAGACTATCCAAACCAAAAAGTGTGGCTAAAGCATACTCATAAATTTACTAAAGATGAGTGGAGAGAGATATTCCTATCTCTAGCAAATGATAAAAAGATTCAAAAGAGTCTTATTGATATGAAAGTATATGAGTGAGCTAAGAAAGGGATTTACAACAGGAGTTCACGCCTCTATTGCCTTTAAATCGGCACTAGAGACCTTTTTTAGAACAGGCTCTAGTACTACTAGTTTTACTAAAAAGATGGATAATGATGATTTAGATGTAACTAAAGGTTGCATAATTGTAGTAAGAGTTAGTAGGCAAAAGATGGATTTAGAGTTAAATCCTATTAGGCATAAACCCTACTCTTTACAAAAATCTATATTCCTATACGCAGGAAGAGGTGTTGGAGTAGTAACAAAAGATGGCTTGAAAGTACCAAAGGGGTATCCTGCTATCAATCCAACACCTCTAAAGGCTATGGAGCAGATTGCTAAAAAATACTCTATTAATGAGCCTATATTTGTCTCTGTTGGAGTTATTGATGGTGAGAAGATTGCAAAAGAGACAGCAAATGAAAAAGTTGGAGTTCTTGGTGGAATTTCAATCTTGGGAACTAGAGGGATAGTAAAGCCAATTAGTAGCGATGCCTACTTAAAGAGTGTTGAGGTTGAGCTTGATGTAATAGTAGCAAGTGGTGCTAAAGAGGTGGTTTTTACTCTAGGAAATAGCTCAAAAGCTAAGGCTCTAAAGCTATATGAGCAAGAGCAGATTGTAGAGATTGGAAACTTTATCTATGATGGATTCTCCTTAGCATTTGCTAGGGAGCTTGATATTGTCTTATATATTGGAGTAGCAAAGGCAGTAAAGATAGCACAAGGGTTTAAAAATACCCATAACCGTTTTGGAAGTATAGACTTTAAAGAGATTGAGTCTTGGATAGGTTTAGATTTAGATGGTGTTATTACAGTCAAAAGAGTTGTAGAGCTAGTTGATAGAGATGCCTTTTATAAAGAGGTTGAGCATAGAGCAAAAGAGCAGATATTTAAGTGGTTTAAAAAAGAGATAGAGATAGTAATTGTCTAAAAATAGGAGAGAGCGTATGGTTACAATAGTAGGTAATGGTATGGGTGCTTATGATTTCTCAAATATAGATATTGATTTATCGAGTTTTGAGAAGATTATCTGTGATAAAAATTTTTTAGAGTCTGAAGAAAATATCTTAAAGCTAGGCTATAAAGATGCAAAAGATTATCTCTTATCTCACTATAAAGATGAGAATATTCTATATGTAGTTACAGGAAGTCCACTATTTTTTAGTGCAGGAACTCTTCTAGCAAAGCAGATACCAAAAGAGTATATAAAAATTATAGATAACACATCTTGTAAATCTTACCTTCTTCAAAAGCTCTTAATAGCTGAAAATGATGTAGGAGTAGTTAGCCTTCACGGTAGAAAACGCCTTGAGCTTGAAGAGTTTTTTAGAAAAAGATATACATTTGTTCTTTGTGATGAGATGAGTATATCTAGGTTAAAAGAGGCACTAAAGTATATAAAAAAAGAGGATTACTCTTTAACTATTGGCTATAAGCTTGGATATAAAGATGAGAAGATAGAGCAAATATCTTTAGATGAGATTGATTTTGATTTGACTCAGCCTTATGTTTTGCTGTTTGAGAAGAGGTTTTTTGTTGAGGTATTGAGTGATGATAGCTCATTTGAGACTGAGCGAGGAATGATAACTAAAAAGCTCAAAAGAGCCATAACCTTGCAAAGCCTTGAACTTATGCCAAATGAGATACTTTGGGATATAGGAAGTGGGAGTGGAAGTTGTGCTATTGAGGCATATAAGCGTTATAGAGTAAAGACATATCTTTTTGAAAAAAATCCAACTCGTATAGAGTTTATTAAGAAAAATCTTTCCAATCATAGAGTTGTAGATACAAAACTTTTTGAGGGTGAGGCTCAAGATAATTTTGAGCTAGTAGATGAAGAGCCTAATAAGATTTTTGTTGGTGGGGGTGGGAGTGAAGTTATAAAGAGGCTTCCATACCTATATCAGAGACTTTTACCAAAAGGAAAGATGTTAATTAGTGCAATTACACTAAAAAATCTTACACAGATGATAAGCGTTTTAGATGAGGCTAAATTGGAGTATGAAGTCTCATCTTATGGTATTACCTCGTATAAGGGTAAGCTAAATATGATTGAGCCTCAAAGAGTGCTTTTTAATATTATTCTTGAAAAATAAAGGATAGCTATGGTCTATTTTATTGGAGCAGGTCCAGGAGACCCAAAGTTAATTACACTAAAGGCTAAAGAGATTTTAGAGGAGTGTGATGTAGTACTTTTTACAGGGAGCTTAGTTCCAAGAGATGTAATATCGTGGGCAAAGAGTGCTAAGATTATTGAAGATAGTCAAGGAATGAAGTATGATGAGATTTTTAACTTTTTCAAAACTCATTCTGATAAAAAGATAGCAAGAGTTCACACTGGAGACCCCTCTATATACTCAACCATTGCTAAACAAATTAACTTTTTAAAGAGTGAGAATATCCCTTATGAGGTGGTAGCTGGGGTTACTTCTGCTTTTGGAGCTTCGGCTAGTTTAGGAGTTGAATATACAATTCCAGGTGTTTCACAGACTCTTATCTTAACAAGAGTAGAGGGGCGTACACCTCAGCCTGAAGCTTTGGAGAATATTTTAAATTGTAAACACTCCTCACTAGTCTTTTATCTCTCTATATCCTTAATAGATAAGCTAATAGATACAGCACTAAGATTGGGTTATAGCAAAGAGACCCCTTGTTATGTAGTTGAAAAAGCTACGTGGAGTGATGAGCGGATATATAAGGGGAGTTTAGGGGATATTGCTACTAAAGTTAGCCACATTAGAGGTATTGCCCTAATTATGTTGGGTGATTTTTTACATCAAAAAGAGAAGTGTGAGAGCCATCTATATGTTAAGTAAAATAGCCATTATTACAATTAATGAACCTAGTTTAGAGTCGGCAAAGCGTTTAGTTGAATATCTTGATGGTTATGAGGTGGATATTTACTCTAAAACAGAGTTTAATACCTATAAGAGACTTGATGATATTTTGCCAAAGGCGTGGGGTGAGTATGATGCTATTATTGCCATTTTAGCTATTGGTGCAGTGGTTAGAAAGATAGCACCACTTTTAAAAGATAAAGAGAGCGACCCCGCTGTTTTGGTGATAAACTTGGCTTTAAATCGTATTATTCCTCTTCTTAGTGGACATTTAGGCGGAGCTAATGAACTTGCAAATGTATTGACTAAGCGTATTCCAAATGCTATAAATTTTCTAACAACAGCCACAGACCAAACAGATACTCTAGCCTTTGAAATGTTGGCAAAAGAGCAGGGGTGGAGGATAGAAAATCTCAAAAAGTTGGCAAATATCTCAAATAGACTTTTAAATAAAAAAGAGGTTAAAGTAGCTACATATCCATCTATATTTGAGATTATAGGAAATAGAGATAATCTTAAATTGATTAGCTTTGATGAGATTGATGAAAATAGTGTAGTAATAGCCCCTTTTGATACAAAAGAGCTTCACTTCATACCAAAGCTTAGTATTGGCATAGGGTGCAATAGAGGTACTTCAAAAGAGTCTATTAAAGAGGCATTCTATCAATTTTTAAGTAGCCACAATTTAAAAAGAGAAGATATTGAGCTAATTTGCTCGTTTGAAGCTAAAAGCGATGAGCGTGGACTTTTGGAGTTCGCCAAAGATGAGGGACTTGAGTTGAAATTTTTTGATAAAGAGACTCTAAATTCTCTCGAAGGGGAGTTTAGCCCATCTCAAGCTACAAAGTTTTTTAATCTCAAAGGTGTGGCAGAGCCGAGTGCTTTAAAGGGTAGCAAGTTTAAAGAGTTAATCTTTAAAAAAGAGGTCTATTTTAAAACTATTACAATATCAGGAGCTATATAGATGAAACGACTTTATATTTTAAGTAGTGGTGCAGGTGGAAGTGATTTTATTACTCAAGAGGCAAAGAGAGCTTTAGATGAGTGTGAAGTGGTAGTCTCTTATCGTAAATATGCAAAAGAGCTTAGTGAGCTTATAGGCGATAGAGAAGTATATACTAGTGGAATGACCAAAGAGATTGAGCGTGTAAATCAAGCTATAGAATCAGCTAAGAGTGGTAAGACAACAGCACTTATATCCAATGGTGATGTAAATGTGTATGGATTGGCAACACTTGTAGTTGAGCTTGTAGATACTTATAATCTTTGGGAAGAGATTGAGGTAATATCAATAGCAGGAGTTACCTCATTTTTAGCTGCTGCTAGTAGGGTAGGGGCTCCTATTAGTGGAGATTTTGCCATCATTTCACTATCTGATAGATTGACCGATATTAATCTTATAGATAAAAGAGTGAAATTTGCCCTAGAGGGTGATTTTGTATTTGGTATCTATAATCCAAAGTCAAAAAAGAGAATACAACCATATTTAAACTTCTTAGAGAGATTAAAAGAGGTAGATGAGAAGATTGTAATTATCGCTTCAAATGTTGGACGAGATAGTGAGAATATTACAGTTACAAGCTCAAAAGAGTTAATTGAAAAGGGCTTAGAACACCCAGAAGTTACAATGTCCACTCTAATTATTGTAGGAAACTCTACTACACGTCTTACTTCAAATAATCTTGTCTTAACACCTAGAGGCTATCTTGAAAAGTATGATGAGAGTGGGGAGCTAAAGAGCTAATATTATGCTAAGTTTTGCTATTTGTGCAATTGCCTCTAATCAGGGTAAAACACTCTTGACATCGGCACTTTTATACCATTTTAGAGGTGAAGTTAGAGCCTATAAGATAGGTCCAGATTTTATAGACCCACAGTTTCATAAGTTTGTAAGTGGGGATTGGAGTATAAATCTTGACCTATTTATGCAGACTCCAAAGCAACTATTATGGACATTTACCAACTACCAAAAGAGGGTTAATATCCTTGAGGGTGTAATGGGGTATTATGATGGAATGGATAGAGGCTCTAGTAGTTATGATATTACAAAACTCCTATCCATTCCAACTCTTTTAATACTTGATGGGAGTGGAAGTTATATTACACTTAGTGCCACTTTAAAAGGTATAAAAGATTATAGAGAAGATTCAACAATTAAAGGAGTAGTCTTAAATAGACTCTCTAGTAAAAATCACTATGAGTTAATAAAAAAGCAGATAGAAAAAGACCATAAAGATATTGTAGTTTTAGGGTGGATAAAAAAGGATATTCCATCACTAAAATCTACACATCTAGGCTTAGATTTAGAATCTATATCAAAAATGAAAGAGATTAGCCAAGAGATTTTAGAGCATATTGAGCTTGATAAGTTTGAATATACTTTTAAAACAAAAGAGCTAGAGATACCCCCTTATCCATTTGAGTATATCCCTAAAAAAGATGAGAGTCTAGCTATTGTCTATGATAAAAACTTCTCATTCTTATACTATGACAATCTCTGCTTTTTAAGAGAAATATATAAAGAGGTCTTTTTAGTAGATAGTACAAAAGATGAGCCAATTCCTAAAGATGTAAATGCTGTATATATTTGTGGTGGATATGTTGAGAGTGAAGAGGCTTATAAGCGTATAAAAGATAGCTATAAGTTCAAAGCCTCACTTATAAAACACGCAAAAGCTAATAAAAAAATATTTGCAGAGTGTGCAGGGCTTTTGTATCTAAGTAGATGTGTTGATGATAAGCAGATGAGTGGAATATTGCCAATAGAGTTTACTCTACAAAATAGATTTAAACGTCTAGGTTATTACACAAATGAGAAAGGAGCTAAAGGACACGCTTTTCACTATACACGCCCAAAAAATCTAAATGGTTGGTTTGATATTTTGAGTAAAAACTCAAAAGGTGAATTTGGAAGTTACAGAGATAAAAATACTCTTGGAACTTATTTGCATACTCTATTTAGAGGTAGAGATATATTTGATTTTAAAAGGATAGATTGATGATAAAAACTATTATTTCAAATGGGAAGTTTATAGACTCTTTAGTTAATAAAGATGCCACTTTTATCTTGGCACTTAGCAATACAGCTACAGCGGATATAGAGGGAATTACACAAGCTGGAATCCCTGGAATGATACACTTAACTCCTACACTCGATTGTGAATTTTTAATGACAGGAGAGGTAGTTAGTTTGCCAAATATTGCAGAGACTCCAAAGGGTGTACCAACTCCTGCTCTAATTACAAGAGCTATAAATCTATTAAAACCATTCTCACGCCTTGAGGCTCTTGATTTAGGATTAAGAGTTAAGCCACAAGGTGATATTAAAATCCACTCATTTAATATTACTCCAAGCCAAAGTATAGCAACAGGAGCTAATATAGATGCAAAGGCTCTATTTAAAAAGGGTCTTGATTTTGGGAAGTCTTATGAGTGTAGTAGTGATTACGTTATATTGGGTGAATCTGTTCCATCTGGTACAACTACGGCAACAGCTACAGCCTTAGCACTTGGATATGATGCAAAAGAGCTATTTTCCTCATCGTTTAAAGATGTTCCAAATAGCATACGCCAAGAGACCATCTCAAAAGCACTTAAACTAGTAGAGGGTAAGAGTGATATTTTTGATATTCTAGGCTTAGTTAGCGATAATATGCTTATCTTTGTAGCTGGATTTATACTAGGAGTTAATAGTAGATTTCCTCTTATTCTAGCAGGTGGTACTCAGATGGCTTGTGCTTTATTAGTAGCTAATAGCATAGCTCAAGTTGAAGATATAGACTTAGATAGTTCAGCTTTAGCTCTAGCTACAACAAAATGGGTAGCAGAAGATAAAAATTCAGATATTAAAGCCCTTCTTGAGATGTTAGATTTTCCTATAAATGCCTATTATAGTGATTTTGACTTTTCACTATCTAAGCACCCCGCTCTAAAACTCTATGATGAGGGTGAAGCCAAAGAGGGTGTTGGTGCAGGTGGTGCTTTGTTTTATGGAGATTTAAATGGTTTAAGCAAAGAGGATATAACTAAGCAAGTTGAGAGCTTTTTGGGTTGATTTTATATGTATAAAAAGATTCTATTCTTTGGAGGGCAAAAGTCTGGAAAGAGTCGTCTAGCAGAGCAAGAGACTCTACTCCTTGCAGAGGATAAATACCCATACTACATAGCAACCTATGATAATAGTTTTGATGATGAAGAGATGGCAAAGCGTATTGAGGCACATAAAAGAGAGCGTGAAGGACTCTTTATAACTATACAAGAGCCAAGAGAGCTATCTTCTAATATATATGAGGGTAAAACTTATCTAATTGATTGTATGAGTATGTGGATATTAAATACCATTAATTGGAGTGATGAGGCTATATTTAAAGAGCTTGAGAAGATAGCATCTATAGATGCAAATATAGTTTTTGTTTTAAATGATGTAGGCTCTGGAGTTATTCCTATTGATAGATTAAGCCGTAAATATGTAGATAGGAGTGGAATTATTGGGCAGAGATTGGCAGAAATATCTAATGAGGTATATGAGGTAAAACTTGCTTTGAAGGTACAACTTAAATAATGGATAATATATCTATTTTTGGTACATCAAGCGATGCTGGAAAATCGACCATCACCTTTTTAATAGCTAAAATAGTTCAAGAGATGGGTTATAAAGTAGCTCCATTTAAGGCTCAAAATGTCTCAAATAATGCCATCGTAGCAGATGATGGCTCTGAAATTGCAATAGCACAATATTTTCAAGCTAAAGTTTTAGGTATTAAGACATCGTGGCACAATAATCCTATACTCTTAAAATCTGGACGAGGAAGCCGTGCCTCTTTGATTGTGGCAGGGAAGAGTAGTACCACTCCTGAAGTTAGGGAGTATTACCGTAATCTTGATAGCTTAAAGCCTATTGTAAATACCGCTTTTAATAGACTCAATAGTGAGTATGATTGTGTCGTGGCTGAGGGTGCGGGGAGTCCTGTTGAGCTAAACTTGATGGATAAAGATTTATCAAATATCTATATTGCAAGTGAGTTTAATACCAAGATTATACTTGTAGCAGATATAGAAAAGGGTGGAGTGTTTGCTTCAATTTATGGAGTCTATCATCTATTACCAAAAGAGTTAAGAGCTAATGTAATTGGTGTAATTGTTAATAAATTTAGAGGCGATATGAGTCTTTTTGATAGTGGGGTTGATATTATTGAGCAGAGGTTTGGTATCCCTGTTTTAGGAGTGTTGCCATATATCCCTTTTGCTCTAGGATTGGAGGATTCTCAGAGTCTAAAATCTATCCCACAAAATTGTAAAAAGGCAAAAAGAAGAGTTGCAGTAATTAACTACCCTACAATGAGTAACTACAACGATTTTGAGCCACTAATTGCTAATGATGATATTTGTGTAGAGTTTATTAGCTCAAATCAAAATCTATCACCTTATGACTCTATTATTCTACCAGGTTCTAAGCTTGTATTTGAAGATTTAAAGTGGCTTAAAGCTAATGGACTCTTTTTGCAGATTAAAGAGTTAAAGTACAAGAGTGATATAGAGATTATTGGTATTTGTGGAGGCTATGAGATGATGTTTAAAGAGCTTATAGATATTGATGGGATTGAAAGTAGCTCTGATAGTAGGGTTGATGGGCTTGGATTTATAGATGATGTTATCTATTTTCAAGAGCAAAAAATTTTAAAGCGTGAGGGTGATTATTTTGAGATACATAATGGAGTAAGCCAAAAATATCCAAAAGAGTATAGAGATAAAAATATATATGGTACATTCTCTCACGCTCTTTTTGTTGATGAGAAGTTTAAGAGTTATGAGAAAGAGAAAATTGAAGAGTTCATCAATAGTATGAAACCATATTTAAATATTGAAAAGTTACTTAAAAGTGTATCTTGAAATAACCCTTATTGCCTATCTTATAGATAGAGTTGTCGGAGAGTTTAATCATATACGCCACCCTGTTGTAATAATGGGAGATTATATTAAGTGGTATGAGCAGAAATTTTATAGAGATAGTTTTATAAGAGGTATGCTCCTTTCTCTATCTCTTATATCTATTGTATTTATACTCGCTTGGCTTGTCGATACTCTTCTTAGCTCAACAAACTCTATATTAAAGCTTACTATTGAAGGAGTTATAGCCTCTAGTGCTATTGCCTCTAAGATGCTATATGACTCAGTATATGAGTTGATAATTAACCCTAAAAAGATTTGCTATTTAGTTAGTCGTGATACTGAAAATCTAAGTAGCTCTGATATAAATAAAGCAGGAGTTGAAACCTATTCTGAAAATTTAAGTGATGGGGTGATTGCTCCACTCTTTTATCTACTCCTTTTTGGAATTGAGGGTGCTTTTATCTATAAGGCTATAAATACTCTTGATTCTATGGTGGGGTATAGAACTAAGCGTTATGAAAATTTTGGTAAATTCTCAGCTAAGTTAGATGATATTGCAAACTTTATCCCCTCACGCATTACCGCACTTTTAATTTTACTTTTAATGCCATATAGTAGAGGATTAAAGGCTAGATTTGAAGATTTTAAATCTCTTAGAGACTATGCTAAAGGACACGATAGTCCAAATGCAGGATACCCAATTAGTGCAATGGCTTTGGCTCTTGATATTAGATTAGGTGGTGATACTTCATATTTTGGTCAAATTAAATCTAAACCATACTTTGGAAAAGGGCGTAGCGAAATATCTAAAGATGATATAAGAGATGCTTTAACTTTTAGAAATCGCTTTGATTTTACTCTTTTTATTATCCTTGGAGGGCTTATTTTATGGGTATAAAGCAAGAGATTAACTCCAGAGATTTACCACTAAAATATAGAGATTTAAAGTTAGTACCTACAAAAGATGGAGTTATTAGTAGTGTCTATTTTTTAGGAGATGATTTAGTACTTAAACTTTTTACAAAGGAGACTCCACTTTGGAAGATAGAGAATGAGATTAGGCTTATTCAAGAGTTAAAGGGACTTCCTACTCCAAAGATTGTAGATAGTTTTATTATCAATACTCAACGTGTATTAATCTATAAAAAAGTTTTAGGTGAGAGTCTAAAGAGAGTTAAACTCAACAATATTAAACAAATTGCTAAATTCCTTAAAAAATTTCATAAACAAAGTGGATATATGAGGCTTCATTTTCCTATTAAAGAGTACTCAAATAGTCATCTTAAAAAGATGATTAGAGCTACAAATAGCTCAAAGTTTTATAGAGCTTATTATCTTTATAAAATTGAACTAAAAGAAGATGGAATTATTCACGGAGACCTATTTTTAGATAATTGTAAATTTGTAAATGGCTCTTTAAGTGGTGTTTATGATTTCTCAGATAGTAATTTGGGAGATTTTCATTTTGATTTAGCTGTGGTAGCTTTATCGTGGTGTTTTGAGAGAAGTGGCTTAGATATAGTTAAAGTAGAGACTCTGTTAAGTAGTTATGGCTCATCTATATCTATAGAGGAGTTTTTGAACTATATACGCTATGCTTTGCTATTTTATGCAACTAAGCGTTATCTTGCTAATCGTAATTACCAAGAACTTTTAGAGAGGTTAAAGAGAGTATGAGTCAAGAACATGGTGGAGATATATACAATTTTGCTAAAGAGTTGGCTTGTGGTGTTGATGAGGTGATTGATTTATCTTCAAATATCAATTTTTTAACTCCTAAGATTGATATGGATTTAAAAGATATTGATTTAGCTCCATATCCAGACTACACTACTCTCTATGAAAATCTTGCTAAAAGATATGGAGTAAAAGTAGAGCAAATAGAGCTTTTTAATGGGGCTACATCTGCTATTGATGCACTATTTTACATTTTAAAGCCATCAAGAGTTACTCTATATGCACCAATCTATCTTGAGTATAAGCGTAGTAGCCAAAAGTATGATTATAGATGTGAGCTTATAAATCGTTTTGAAAATTTATATCAAGATGTTACAAAAGATTCATTGGTTGTATTTGTAAATCCTAGTACCCCTGATGGAGTTTACTATGATTTAGATAGATTGATGAGAAGATGGAAAGAGCTAAATTGTACTATATTGGTTGATGAGTCATTTTTGGATTTTTCTTATGGAGAGTCTGCTCTTAGATACTTAAATGAGTACCCTAAACTCTATATCTTAAAATCTATGACTAAAATATACTCTTGTGCAGGGGTGAGGATAGGAGCAGTAGTATCTCAAAAGGAGAATATAAAAAGAGTCTCTTCTACTCAGCCACTTTGGAGGCTCTCAGCCTTTGATAGCTACTACCTTCAAAAGGCTTTGAAAGATAGTGAATTTATAGAGAAGTCTAGGCAGATTAATGACTCTCAAAAGAGACTTTTTATAGAGCTTTTAGAAAAATTCCCTTTTATCGAGGAGGTTTTACCCTCCTTTGCAAATTTTATTTTAGTTAAACTAAAAAATATAGATGCTAAGGAGTTCCAAGAGGCTTTAAAAGAGTATAAAATCCTTATAAGAGACTGCTCAAATTTTGATTTTCTTGATAAGCATTATGTACGTATTGCTATAAAGTCAGATAGAGCGTTGAAGCGTTTAGAGGAGGCACTATGTACAATCTCTTTTTAGGATTTAAATTTGCCTTTGCCTACTTCTCTATCTTACCTATGCGTTTTAAAAGAGATGATGATTTGAGTAAATCTGAAGTTTTGGGTGCTATGTTGTTTTTCTTTCCTCTTGTTGGGTATGTTTTGATGGGGCTTAGTATATTCCTTTTTACACTCCTTAACTCTCTTGATTATTATGGTGCTATCTTTGCTTCAGTTGTATATCTTATTCTATATGGATTTTTACATACAGAGGCTATTTTAGATGTAGCAGATGCGATATATGCCTCTCATAGTGGAAAAGATGCTTATAGTGTTATAAAAGATTCTACTGTAGGGGCTATGGGAGTACTTTGGAGTGTGGCTATATTGATTTTAAAAGTAGCAGGAGTTAGCTACGCACTACTACATCACCTATTTGGCTTTTTGTTAGTTGTAGCAATTTTGAGCCGTTTTAGCCTCTTAGTTCTCTTCTTTACTCAAGAGTTTCGCTCTACATTTCTTGAGAAATTAAAAGAGGGATTTACAAAGCAGTTTTTTATATGGGCTACTCTTATATACTCAATAGTTGGATTTTTAACTCTAGGATTAAACTTTTTCTATATAGTAGCAGTTGCTTTAACTCTTGCTTTTTTGATTGCTAAGTGGATAGAGAAGAGAGTTGGCTTTATAAATGGTGATGTTCTCGGTGCTACTTTGGAGGGTGTTGAGGTGCTTGTAGTACTTTTTGGAGCTTTACTATGGCATTGACTCTACTACGACACGCTCCATTAGCTTTAAAGTATCAGTACCGTTATAATGGTTGGAGTGATATAGATATTGATATAAGCCTCTTTGATAGAGCTAGAGTGAAAGATTTGGAAAATATAGACTTCACTAGAGTATATAGCTCAAACCTTCTACGTTGTACTAAGACTCTTGAGCTTATAGGCTTTGATAGATATATAGAAGATATACGCCTAAAAGAGGTACGATTTAAGAGCTATATCGAGGGAAAGAGTTTTGAAGAGATTTCACAACTGCCACAATATAGTGAAGATTTTTTAAAGAGTAAAGAGAGTTGGCATAACTTTGTATGTGATGAGTCTTTGGAGGATTTTAATAGACGTATTGAAGAGTTTTTAAAAGAGCTTCCACGAGATGAAGAGATTTTAATCTGCTCACACGCTGGAGTTATTAAAAGAGTAGTTGAGATATTTAACAAAGAGGTATCTAAAATAGATTATCTTGATTTTATAAGGATTGATAGTGGGTTATATTAGTTGGTTTAAAGAACACGCTAAAAAGCATAAAGAGTTAATGAGACGTCTTGAAGCTCTTAGCGATGATGAGGTGATAGAGTATTTTAGATTTGAAAATATGCTAGAGAAAGAGCCAGATTTTTGTCCACTCTATAAGAAAAATAAAAAGTGCCACGATATTGAGAATTTAAATTGCTATTTGTGTGCTTGTCCAAATTTTAGATTTAATGATGATGGCTTAGGTTTAAAAGATGGATTAGTTTTAAAGAGTTACTGCTCTATTGATTCAAAAGATGGAAAGCAGTTTAAGGGAAAGAGTGCTATTCATCAAAACTGTAGTGCTTGTAGTGTGCCTCATAGTGAGGATTATATTAAAGAGCATTTTGATAGAGATTGGCTAAAGATTATGAAGAGTGTACCTATTGGCTTTGAGGTATAATTAGGGATTTTAAAAATTTTATAAAAGTAGGAGATATTATGAAGTGTGCAACAAAAGATGAATTTAAAGAGTTAGTTGAGACAATTAAAGCAACAGATGGATACAAAGAGCCTATAGCTTTTGGTATAGCTAGAGTTGATAGAGGTCAAAAGAGTGCTGATAAGGTACTTCAAGCTAACTATGCAATTGTAAATTGGAGAGAGAATTATGGCTCTGGAGCTATATTTATTAAAGCTCTTCAAGAGTCTCGTGTTGAGGTAGATTTTAGTGGTAGTGAGTTTGTAGCTACACTAAGTGATGAGTTTGTTAGTAATGCTATGGGTGCATTTGCTCCATATCTAGCTGAAGCTGTTGGTGAAGCCCATAAAAATGTTCAAGTTATTAAGACTCTTGCATCTATGGAGGATATTGGCAAAGATTTTCGTATCACTTTTCTTTTTGAAGATGAAGCTCCAAAGAGTGTAGAGGCTGTATATCTAAAACTATATGCTCTCTCTCTTGGTAAAGCCCCTTTACGTGGTATCAATTTAAATGGAGCTTTTGGAGTACTATCTAATGTGGCTTGGGTAGGAAATAAACCTTATGAACTCGAGTACCTAAGAGATAATGAGATTGAGATGAAGTTAAATGGAACATTTCCAAATATAGATAGCGTAGATAAGTTCCCACGCTACTTACAACATATCATTCCAGCAGACAATACTAGAATCCTTGATAGTTCTAAAGTTAGAATGGGAGCTCAGTTAGCATCAGGAACTACTGTAATGCCAGGGGCTAGTTATATCAACTTCAATGCTGGAACTCTTGGTGCTGTAATGGTAGAGGGAAGAATTAGCTCTTCTGCTATTGTTGGAAGTGGCTCTGATGTAGGAGGTGGTGCTAGTATCTTAGGTGTACTATCTGGAACTGATGGCAACCCTATTAGCATAGGTGAAAATACTCTGCTTGGTGCAAACTCAGTAACTGGTATTCCTCTTGGAGATGGGTGTATTGTTGATGCAGGAATAGCTATTTTAGCAGGTACTAAGCTCTATATAGCTTCTGAAGAGTTGGCTAAAATCAAGAGTGCAAACCCAGAGGCGAACTTAGAGGATAAAGAGGTATTCAAAGGTGTAGAGCTGCAAGGTCTAAATGGCATTCACTACAGACAAGATTCTAAAACAGGTCAAATGGTTGCTAGAAGAAGTACAAGAGAAGTAAAACTAAACGAAGAGCTACACTAAGTCTATGGAGATAGAAAAGAGAGTCTTTTTATTAGGAGTCTTAACCCAAAAAGAGGGTGAGAGTATTAGAGATTTAATACTAGCTCTATCTAATACAGGAATGTTTACTCCAAAAGAGGGTAAACGTCTTCGTAAAGAGCTTGAAACTGAAGGCTATTTGAGTGAGGGAAAGCTCACTGTTAAGGGAATGGTAGAGGCAAAAAAGGCTCAAGAGGAGTTTAAACTATGAGAGTTGATAAGTGGCTAAGTAGCGTTAATGTAGTTAAGCGTAGGACTATTGCTCAAGATATGGTAAAGAGTGGGGTGGTATATATTAATGGTACAAAGGCAAAGCCATCTAAAGATGTAAAAATTGGTGATTGTATTAGAATCGATTACCTAAAAGGCTCTAAGGAGTATGAAGTTTTAGATATTCCAAAGACTAAGACAATTCCAAAGAGTAAAAAAGAGGAGTATGTGAAGGAGCTTTAGCTTCTAAATATTTAAGAGGGGGTCTATAATATGAATGAGTCAATCGTAAAAGAGAAATTTGAAGCACTTTTTGAAAATCAAATGAGCCACGATGATGCTAGAGAGTTTTTAGTTTCACTCTATGAAGAGGGTGAGACTCCTCAAGATATTGCCATATCTGCTGAGGTTATGAGAAGACACTCTGTAAAACTTCCAGTCTCTAGTGAGCTTCAAGATAAGCTTATTGATGTAGTTGGAACAGGTGGAGATAAGAGTGGAAGTTTTAATATCTCTACTACTGTAGCTCTACTCCTTAGTGCTTCTGGTGCTTTTGTAGCAAAGCACGGTAATCGCTCCATTACAAGTAAATCAGGCTCCGCCGACTTATTAGAGGAGTTGGGAGTACGCCTAGATCTTGAGCCAATATCTCAAGTTAAACTTCTTGAAGAGACAGGCTTTACATTTATTTTTGCAATACACCATCACCCATCAATGAAGCATATTATGCCAGTTCGTAAATCTATACAACATCGCACAATTTTTAATATTTTAGGACCTCTTACAAATCCAGCAGGAGCTAAAAAGTATCTTATGGGTGTATTTAGTCCAGATTTTGTTAAGCCAATGGCAGAGGCTCTTTTGGATTTAGATGTAAAACGAGCTTATGTTGTAAGTAGTGAAGATGGAATGGACGAAATATCTTTAGCTACTCCTACACGTTTTGCTTATGTTGAAGATGGGCGTATTAGTGAGGGATTGATTACTCCAGAGATTCACGGATTTAAACGTTCCTTAAAAGATGAAATTCTTGGAGGTGATGCCAAAGAAAATGCCACTATTACCTATAATGTCCTATCGGGTAAGGAGATAGGAGCTAAAAGAGATATTGTTTTACTAAATGGGGCTTATGCTCTATTTGTAGATGGTATGGCTCGTGATATTTCAGAGGGTGTGGCTATATTGAAAGATATAATAGATAGTGGAAAAGCTATAAAACATTTAAAAGAGATTATAGACATCTCAAATAGATTATAAGGGGTATCTTTGCAAAAGAAGAGGCTCTTAGCTCAAAATTCAGCTTCATTAGAGACTTTAGATAACATAGTATCTATTTTAGAGGAGAAGCTTCCTAAAGATGCGATAGTCGCCCTTAAAGGGGATTTAGCATCAGGAAAGACAACACTAGTTCAAGCTATCGCAAAAAAAAGAGGCTCTAGTGCTAATGTAAGCTCCCCTACATTTTCTCTACAACACTACTACGGTGATGGACTCTATCACTATGACCTATATAGAAGTAGTTTTGAAGAGTTGGCAAGATTGGGACTATTAGAAGAGTTTGATAAATCTGGTTGGCACTTAGTAGAGTGGTTAGATGAAAAACTTCAAAACTTTTTATTAGTAGCTGGTTATCCTATATATATTGTTACAATATCTGTAGATAAAGATTATAGAAATTACAAAATTGAGTTTATAGATGCATAAGTTAAAAGCGACAAAACTGACTAAAGTTATAAAGAATAAGACTATTGTTCAAAATATATCTCTTGAGATTAAAAGTGGAGAGATTATCGGACTTCTTGGACCAAATGGTGCTGGAAAGACTACAAGCTTTTATATGATTTGTGGCTTAACAGAGGTTAGTGAAGGTAATGTAGAACTCGACAATAGAGATATTACAAAGTACCCTTTAAGCTCTAGGGCAAAGATGGGGATAGGCTATCTTCCTCAAGAGTCAAGTATCTTTAAAGATTTGAGTGTAGAAGAGAATCTTTGGATTGCAGCTGAAGCTACATCAATGAATAAAAGTGAATCAAAAGATAGAATTGATGAGCTATTGGAGCTTTTTAATGTAGAACCTATTCGAGACCGTTTAGGATTTCGCCTAAGTGGTGGTGAACGTCGTAGGGTAGAGATTGCTAGAGCATTGGTTGGGAAGCCAAAATTTCTGTTACTTGATGAGCCATTTGCTGGGGTTGACCCTATTGCTGTACTTGATATTCAAGAGATTATCCGTCAATTAAAAAGACTGGGAATTGGGATATTAATTACCGACCATAATGTAAGAGAGACATTGGGTATTTGTGAACGTGCCTATGTTATGCGTCAGGGTGAAATGTTTGCTAAAGGAACTAGCCAAGAGATAGCCAATGACCCAGAAGTACGTAAACACTAT
>WGFZ01000036.1 GCA_015491955.1 Nitratifractor sp.
AAAATATACTTTATTTTTCTAAGTGAAGGGTTTAATAGTGTACCTTCAAAGAGTCCTATTCTATAATTTCCAGTAGGGAGAAAATTACCAGTAATTTTAAGGTCTGCTTGAAATATTTCAAAACTCTTTACACCCAAAGGGTCGTTGGCAGCACTTGTATCCATTACTGCTATTTTGGCTCTTTTATCTACATCTTTGACTATTTTTAAAGTAGCATCTACTGCAAAAAGATGTAAAGAGAAAATCAATAAAAGAAGATAACGCATAGAGCCCCTTAATTTAATAATATCTAAATAGATTATATTTTAGATTGTATCAGGGGTGAACTGAAATATCTATTAACTATGAACTACCCAACCGCTAAACAAGTTTAGGCTATTGGGCTCTCAACTATTTAATTATTAAAGTTATAGAAAAATGTAATTACCTATTTTATAATCTTAGTCTATAATATAGCTTGAAATATTATTAATATTAAAAGGATTTTTTATGAAAAAGAGAACTTCAATGGTCATTATCTCCTCTGTCTTATCACTAAGCACACTTAGTGCATCTACAATTAATGGAGTATGGAAAAGAGAGGATTCTTCAAGACGTGGAATACAGCAACTAAACATCTCTACTCAAAATCAAACATTTAAACTATTAAGAAAGTGCCGTTGGCAAGAGGGTCTATGTAGTGAAGGCTTACATAGATATACAAAAATACAGCATGGAGTATTTTCTACTTGGTTAGCAAATCGAGGTTATAGGGTAATCTTAGCTCAAGCCATAAATAAAAATAGACTTAAAGTTATATTAAAATATCTTCCCTATTCAAGAGAAGGAGTAAGAACTCATATACTATACTTTAAAAAATCATATAATAATACTCAAGTTAGTGCATTTTTTGGTAAATGGATTCCTGCAGGATATAACAACTCTAGTCATATTAAAGAGGTACGAATATTTAAAAAACATAATAAAATCAGTGTTCAAACTAAAGCCTATTGCCACTCAGGAATATGTAAATGGGAGAGTTCTAATGTCAAATATAGAAATTCCCACTTAACACTCTCTTGGTATCAACCGGGAATTGAACGTAGAGCAAATCTAAGAGGTATTCAAAGAGATAGTAGTGGAAGATTTAATAAAATTAAAGTAGTAATTAAAAGCTACCTAGATAATGGAGTACAATTTAATAAAACTATGTATCTAATAAGAAAATACAATACAAACCATCAAAATAACTATTAGAAGAGAGTCTCACTAGAGCTTAAAGGCTCTTATGAGTGATAGTTTGGACTCTCTTTTGTAATCATTACATCGTGGACATGAGACTCTTTAAGCCCTGCACTTGTAATTTCAACAAATTCTGCTTTTTCCCAAAGTGTAGGAATATCTTTTGAGCCACAATATCCCATTGAAGAGCGAAGACCACCTGTCATTTGATGAATAACATCAGCTATCTTTCCTCTATATGGAACTCTTCCTTCAATTCCTTCAGGAACTAATTTATCAGCGGCTGTCCCCTCTTGGAAATATCTATCAGTACTACCTTTTGTCATAGCCCCAATAGAACCCATTCCTCTATACTCTTTAAATTGACGACCATTATAGATAATCATCTCTCCAGGAGCTTCATAAGTACCAGCAAGAGCTGAACCAAGCATAACCGAACTAGCTCCAACTGCCAAAGCTTTAGCTACATCTCCAGAGTATTTAATACCACCATCAGCAACTACAGGAACTCCCATTCTATTTGCAACTTCAGCCACCTCATCAATTGCACTAATTTGAGGAACTCCAACTCCTGCCACAATACGAGTTGTACAGATTGAACCCGGTCCAATACCAACTTTAACGGCATCTGCCCCAGCCTCTATTAAATCCATAGCTGCTGAACCTGTAGCTATATTTCCAGCAATTACATCTACATCAAGTTCAGATTTAATCATCTTGAGAGTATCAATAATACCTTGAGAGTGTCCGTGTGCAGAGTCTAAAACAATTACATCTACACCAGCTTCAACTAGAGCCTTAGCTCTATCAAGTTGTCCAACACCAATAGCTCCACCTACACGCAAACGTCCAAACTCATCTTTATTTGCATTTGGATACTGCTCTTTCTTTTCTATATCTTTAATAGTAATAAGTCCAGTTAAAATACCATTATCATCTACAATAGGAAGTTTTTCTATCTTATGTTTTTGAAGAACCTTTGATGCCTCTTCTAGTGATGTTCCCTTCTTTGCTGTAACTAATGGCATAGGAGTCATAACCTCTTTTACTACTTGATTCTTATCAGTAATAAAACGCATATCTCTATTGGTAATGATTCCTAAGAGTTTACGATTTTCATCAACTACAGGGACACCAGAGATTCTATACTCTCCCATCATAGCATCTGCTTGGGCTACAGTAGCTTCAGGAGAGATAAAAATAGGGTCAATAATTATCCCACTCTCACTCTTTTTAACCTTTTTAACTTGTAGAGCTTGTGTAGTAATATCCATATTTTTGTGAATAATTCCAATTCCACCAAGTCTAGCCATTGCAATAGCAGATTTATACTCAGTTACTGTATCCATAGCTGCTGAGACTATAGGGATATTAAGTTCAACATTACGAGTTAAACGACTTTTTAATGATACCTCCTTAGGAAGTACTGTAGAGTGTTGAGGGACAAGTAGAACATCTTCAAAAGTTAAGGCACGTATTTTAATTCGCATAGGAAACTCCTTTGGGTTAATGGCTGTAATTGACCGCACGTTCTAAACTAGCGGCACCGTCAAAAAGGCTCTTTTCATCAAAAGCTTTAGCT
This sequence comes from Nitratifractor sp., assembly GCA_015491955.1. Lineage (GTDB taxonomy): Bacteria > Campylobacterota > Campylobacteria > Campylobacterales > Sulfurovaceae > Nitratifractor. The sequence goes on from WGFZ01000036.1 coordinate 2,804, forward strand.
ATGAGTTGCAGACCTATAGGCATATTGCTACTACTATCTTTCATAATAGGTAAACTAATTGCTGGTAATCCAACTAAATTTATAGCTACTGTGTACATATCACTCTTATACATCTCAAGAGGCTCCTCTAAGGCTCCAAGTTTAGGAGCAATAGAAGGAGCTACGGGAGAGAGAATCAAATCAGCTTCAGCAAATATCTTATTAAACTCATCTTTAATTAGATGGCGTACCTTTTGAGCTTTGAGATAGTAGGCGTCATAGTATCCAGAGCTAAGCACAAAATTGCCAAGTAAAATACGTCTTTTAACCTCTTCTCCAAAACCTTCACTTCGTGTACGGTAGTATAAATCCTCTAAATTTTTAGGCTCTTGAGAACGTCTTCCATATCGTATTCCATCATAACGAGCTAAATTTGTAGCTGCCTCAGCGGTTGCAACTATATAGTATGTAGCTATATCATACTTTGTATTAGATAGTGAGCGGTGTAATATAGTATGACCTTCTAACTCCAAAGCTCTTATCGCCTCTTCATTAGCCTTTTGTACACTACTAGAGGCTTCATTTATATAGTTATCAATGACAGCTATTTTTAATTTTCTATCTGCATTGATATTTCCAAATATAGGTTTTTCTTCGAGATTTGCACTTGTAGAGTCTTTTGGGTCGTAACCTTTTATAGCATCATACAAAATAGCACAATCTTCTACATTTTGCGTAATTGGACCTATTTGGTCTAGACTTGAAGCGTAAGATGCCAATCCAAAACGGCTAACTCTCCCATAAGTCGGCTTCATACCAACTACACCACAATAACTAGCAGGTTGTCTAATAGAGCCTCCCGTATCGCTTCCAAGAGCAGCTATTGCTTCACCAGATGCTACTGCTGATGCTGAACCACCCGATGAACCTCCTGGAACTCTACTCTTATCGTGAGGATTTAGGGTAGCTCCATAGTAACTACTCTCTGTGGTAGAACCCATAGCAAACTCGTCCATATTGGCTCTTCCAAATGGTGCCATACCAGCACTAAGTAGTTTCTCAACAACTGTAGCATTGTATGGGGACTCATAGCCTTGTAGTATCTTTGATGCACCTGTAACACTCCAGCCCTTGACTTGTATATTGTCTTTTATAAGTATAGGGATTCCATCTCCTGCTTCATCAAAGGCGACATAAGCATTTAAGGCATTCTCATTGGCTCTTTTTTTAAGCTCAGCTTTAATCTCATTTAACTCTTGTGTTGATTTAGAAAGTGCTTCCTTGAGGGTTATCACGTAGCTATCCTCGTAATTTTCAAATAGATTTGTGGATTATATCCAAAAGTTGATTT
>WGFZ01000037.1 GCA_015491955.1 Nitratifractor sp.
AAAATATCTTTAAGATAGTTATATCTCAAAAGGATTTTTAAATGTTTCAAAATAGTGGTTTATCCCTCGAACAAGCTCCACCAATATCTGTGATATTAAGATTTTTTCTTACTGGCAGTATCTGGGGAGTTGTGGCTGGAGTATGGCTTATGTTTCAAGGAGATAGTTCTATAAATTCAAATAGTGTAAATGGGCTTATTCTGACACATATAATAACTTTAGGTGTAATGCTCTCTTTTATGTTGGGTGCACTTTTTCAAATGTTGCCTGTTTTAGCAGGTATCTCTTTTAAAGAGCCAATTAAACTAGCCATTCGTAGTCAATGGCCTATACTATTTGGAACTATTTTTCTCCTATTAGGCTTTTTTAATGCCTCATCTTTATTGTATATACTATCTATTGTATTTTTGGGAATAGGAGTTGTTCCAATTGCTTCACTTATGCTTAGAAGATTACTCAATTTAAATAATCACTCTGCCTCATCTAGGGGAATGGGATTTGCTATATTCAATCTCTTAATACTTTTTATTATTGGAGTTTGGATGATTAGCTTGATAATGGGTTGGAGTACAAGAGGCAATATTTTAGCTTTAAAACAACTCCATATTGGACTTGGTCTTTTTGGTTGGATTGCTCTTCTTATTATATCTGTAACATTTCAAGTAATTGAAATGTTTTATGTTACTAAGGCTTATCCAAAAGAGTATAGCAACTATCTACCATCTATTATTACTGGGCTTTTGACTTTAGAGCTAATATTTACACTCTATATACCATCTTTTATTCCATATATAGAGGAGATAATTACCCCACTTATAGCAATACACGCACTATTTACACTTTATCGCCTATCTCAGCGTAAACGTCCTATTGTTGATGCAACACTTTGGTTTTGGAGAATTGGTATGAGCAGTCTATTTGTAGCTATGATTTTGTGGTTTTTAGATGATACTACTAGACTATCTCTAACTAAAACGGTAATAGTCTTTTATCTATTTTTTGCACTTAGTATAATTTTTGCAATGAGTTATAAGATTGTACCTTTTCTTACGTGGTTTCATCTAAATGCTCAAGGCTACTTCAATGCTCCAATGATGCACGAAGTCATTAATCCCAATTATGCTATGGTACATATCTTTATACACTCAACTACATTTACTACTGCTCTAATATCTACTTGGTTTTTACCAACTTTATGGCATCTAACAGGAGTATTATTATCTATCTCTTTTAGTATGATTTTTATAGCTATATATAGAGCGTGGCATCTATATATAGCTACTCAAAAGAGTGGAGAGAGGTTTGAGTTTCCAAAAGGGTTTTAACTCTTTACTCTTTTTACTCTTTCACTCTCTTGAGATTTATAAAGCTCTGCACACCCTTTAGAGAGTTCTCTAATCTTTAAAATATAGTTTTGTCTTTGAGCTTGACTTATTGCCTTTCTAGCATCTAGTATATTAAACGTATGTGAAGCTATCATACACTGGTCATAAGCAGGTAATGGTAATCCAGCCTCTAAACAACGATGACACTCAGTACTTGCATCATCAAAATGTTTAAATAGCATATCAGTATCAGCTACTTCAAAATGGTACTTAGAGAATTCAAACTCACTCTCTTTATGAACATCAGCATAAGTAATAACATCATCACCATTTCTATTCCATACAATATCAAAGACAGATTCAACACCTTGAAGATACATAGCAAGACGCTCAGTACCATAAGTAATCTCAACGGCTACAGGGTTACAAGCTATTCCTCCAACTTGTTGGAAATAGGTAAATTGAGTTACCTCCATACCATCAAGCCATACTTCCCAACCAAGCCCCCACGCTCCAAGAGTAGGAGATTCCCAATTATCTTCAACAAAACGAATATCGTGTTCTTGAAGATTTAATCCTAAAAATTCAAGTGATTTAAGATATAGGTCTTGAATATTATCTGGACTAGGTTTTATAAGAGCTTGAAATTGATAATAAGCTCCTAGACGGTTTGGATTCTCTCCATAACGTCCATCAGTTGGACGACGAGACGGAGCTACATAGGCTGTAGCCCAAGGGGTAGAATCAAGTGAACGAAGTAAGGTAGCAGGGTGAAAAGTTCCTGCTCCTGCTGGAAAGTCATAAGGCTGAACGATAGTACACCCTTGCTCAGCCCAGAATTGTTGAAGTTTTAGTAGTAGTTCACTAAATGTTATAGATTTTTGATTCATTATTGTTTAATTCCTAAAAGTTTATCTATCTTTTTTTGGTCAAAGCCACAGACCCATTGGCTACCAATTAAAATAACTGGCACACCTCTACAACCGTGTTTTTCACAATCTTTTGCTGCTTTTCTATCTTTAGTAATATCAATCTCTTTGAAACGGATCTTATTTTTACGGAAATAATTTTTAGCTCTAGTACACCATACGCAACTAGGTGAAGTAAATAAAATAACACTTTTTTGTTTCTTCTTTGTTTCCATAACAATCTCCTTTCACACTATATATTTAAAGAATAACCTCTATCTCTTTACTATCTAACTCTACCTTTTTAGCTTTACTTACGCGGTCTTCTTGAAGTTTTACTCTAAGCTCATCATCACTAAGTGCTAAAATTTGTATAGCCATATATGCTGCATTTACAGCTCCAGCCTTACCAATAGCTACAGTTCCAACAGGCATACCAGCTGGCATCATAACAGTACTAAGAAGAGCATCTTCACCACGAAGCTCCCCACTTGCCATTGGTACACCAATTACTGGCTTTGTAGTCATTCCAGCAATTGCCCCAGCTAAATGAGCTGCCATTCCAGCAGCAGCTATAAAAGCTTGGGCCCCTTTCTCTTCTGCCTCTTTTATATAACTCTTAGTTCTCTCAGGGCTTCTATGTGCAGAAGATATTATCAACTCATAAGGTACACCAAACTTTTGAAAAGTCTCTGCACACTCCTTCATAACCTCATAATCACTTTTGCTTCCAATAATAATTGATACGAATTTCATCTAAATCTCCTTTTAATCCTCTCGTCTTTGTATAGCTTGTGGTTCTGGTATAAGCCCCTTATTAAGACGTGCTTGACGAATATCTCTACGTAAAATTGAATATGATGGGAATTTTGTAGGTAGTATTATAGCATTTAGATTTCCGCTATGAATACACTCAAACTCCTTTCTTCCTTTTTCAGAGATAATTTTTTTAATAGTAAGCCACCACTTACCCTCATCTCCTAACTCTATCTTTCCATACTCATTTTCCATCTCTTCAAGAGTAGCACCAACAGGAAGGACAATCTCTACTATATCACCTACACAAATCTTATCTTTACATCTCCAACTCTTACCATCTTCACCAATAAGTGCTACAACTTGATGAGTCCCCTCTTGAATTGTAAAACCTTGAGATTGTGTATCATTTTTTTCAAATGGACGGCTAATTAAATAGGCATCGGTAAAGCCTCTGTTTTGTGTTGTATTTAACTCTTTTTGATAACGATTAGCATCAAAGACTCCTGCATAGTAGTCATCTATTGCTTGACGATAGCTTCTTGTAGTTGTAGCTACGTAATATGGAGATTTTGTACGCCCTTCAATCTTGAGTGAATCAATAACACCACTTGCTAAAATCTCATCTACATGAGAGGCTAGGTTCATATCTTTGGCATTCATAATATAAGTACCTACTTCACTCTCTTCTTCTAATTTAAAAGTTGTACCGCTTTCTGGATTGTGAGCATATATCTCATAAGGAAATCGGCAATCATTAGCACAACTACCTCTATTTGGAACTCTTCCATTTTGCAAAGCACTAATCAAACAGCGTCCACTATATGCAAAACACATAGAGCCGTGTACAAAAATCTCTAACTCCAAATCGGGAATCTCTCTCTTAATAGCTTCACAATCCTTCAAGCTAATTTCACGTGCTGCAATAATTCGACGAACTCCCATATCATAATAGACTTGTGCGTCCATAGCATTCATCACGTTAGCCTGTGTTGAGAGGTGAATAGGAATTTCTGGAGCTACTTTATGAGCCATTTTTATCACCCCTGGACTTGAGACAATAAAGGCATCAGGATTTAAATCTCTCATCTTAGCTAAGTGATTTTCATACAGTTTTAACTGTGAGTTAAAGGGGAATCCATTAATGGTAACATATACCTTTTTACCTCTTTCGTGAGCATAATCTATACCTTCTTTAAAGGAGTCTATATCAAACTCTTTTCCACTACGAATACGAAGACTAAAGGTACTAGTACCTCCATATACGGCATCAGCACCATAATTTATGGCAATTTTTAATTTTTCTAAATTTCCTGCTGGGGCAAGAAGTTCTACTCTATTCATTACTCTCTCTTTTTTATAGAAGATTTTATAACTTTATATTTTTATTATCTAACTCATATATCAAAGAGTTAGAGATACAATTTAATGCTGAGTTCCGTCAAGGATTGGGACAAATAGACAATGCTCTATCTTCTCATAGCTAATATGCCCATTACGCTTATAATAACGTACAATAAGTTGTTCATCTCCCATTTGTATAGGGGCTAAAAGGATACCTCCATCTACTAACTGTTCAAATAGTGCTTGTGGTATCTCTTTGGCTGTAGCCGATAGTAAAATTCTATCATAGGGAGCATAATCTTTCCAGCCACGCTGACCATCATCATAACGTGTAAATATATTATTTATTCCAAGAGTTCTAAAACGCTCTTTTGCCTCTCTAAGAAGTGGTTCTATCCTCTCAATAGTAAAGACTCTTCTAACCATCTTTGATAAAATTGCTGCTTGATACCCACTACCACAACCAATCTCTAAAACACTATCAGCTCCCTCTAACTCTAAATATTGAGTCATCTTTGCAACTGTTAATGGAGAGGATATCCACTGCTGTTCTTGTAAGGGAAGGGCATCAAGGGTATAAGATAGATGGCGGAACTCTGATGGAACGAAAGATTCACGATTAACTCTTAAAAATGCCTCTTTTAATTGTGCTGTTAAAGGAAACTTTGTATCTATCTCTCTTATCATCTTCTCTAGGTAAAAATTATTAACCATTGCCCCATCTTCAAATAGATATATTTAAATTTTTTAAGTAAATATTTTAGCTCTCTTTATTACAAAAGAGGCTTAAATTATCTCATTTGAATATAGCGTCTTATCTTTTTTAGTATATAAAAATCAAGTTCTCCTTTAATCTCCTTAGCCATATCTTCCAATATTAGACCACCATTTGGTGAAGCTATGAGGCTAGAACAAGCCATATCCTCTCTAGCACTATTTGCTACAACAACATAGCACTGATTCATCACTGCCAAAGCTCTTGCTAATATCTCAAGATGTCTCTTTCTTGCTAAACCCCACTGAGCAGGTACTACAATCACATCACACCCCTCTAATACTTTCCAAAGCTCTTTGAAACGAAGTTCAAAACAGATTAATATACCAAAACGAATACCATCTATATCAAAGGATTTAATCTCACTCTCTTCACCTGCAATTAAATATCTATCTTCATTTCCAAGAGCAAATAGTTTATGCTTGGCTTGTCTATGAATGACTTGATGTCTATGTATAACAACCGCTTCATTAGCATAAGAGTCTTTCCTCTTTACAAGTCGTGTAAAGATTAAAATTTGATTCTCTACTCTTTTACATAAAATCTCCTCTGCCTCATCGGAGAATGCCACAGCTTCTTTTAAATGCTCATAATCATAATCTGTCAATGAAACCTCTGGAGCTACTATTAAACCAAAGGAGTTATCTAATGCCTTAATAATATTCTCCAAATTACGTTGATATGGGGTGAGATTTTTTAATTGCAAAATGGTACAATTTAAAGGTTTTCTCATAAAACTCTCCTACTGATTAATAGAAAATCATTATACTATCTCTAAATATAACTCATATAGGAGTCATATGAAAGCACCAGAGACTAAACTCTTTAAAGAGGTACTTCAATCACTTCAACCATATCCGCAGATGCAATTTCTCCTATTTGCTAACAGCTGGGGAGATTTTGAGCAAGAGCTTCTTGATTTTTGTTTAAGAGAGGAACACTCTATACTCTTATATACTCTAGGTAATTTTAATCAAGACTCTATAAAGAGGTCTTCATATCTTAAGTATCGCCCTTATCGCAAAGAACAAAGTAGATACAATCTACAAGGAAAACTATATAATCACGCCTTTATAACAGCCGATATTCCAGATAATAAAGAGGCATTTACTACTAAAATATATACTGGGGTTGCTAATGCGGGAGGAGTATATATACTTAGCAATTATCAAGAGTCTCAAAAGTGGCAAAAGGCATTTGAACAGAGTAACTATCTTGCAAATAGTACTATTGAGCTTAATAGAGATAATATACTTGTATATGCTAGGAAAATGCACGGCTGGGGAAGTTAATAACTGAAAAATCATAAGGATATTTTATGGCAAAACAGCGTTTTCGTGATGTAAAACAAGGAAGAGTTAAATCTATAGATATAGCCAAAAAACAAAAAGATAATGCTAATCGACCTGCTACACTAAGAGAACGTTTTAAGGCATTTATTACAGATAGCTTTATGATTCTTATGCCTTTAATGTATATAGTCTTTTATCTTATATTTGATGGTCGGGAAGGGTTTGCTCAACATAAACTTCTTGGTTGGCTCTATATTCTAATACCATATATGCTTATATCTGCTATATTTATTGCTAAAAGTGGTCAAACTCCAGGAATGAGGGCTTATGGTATAAAAACTATTATGTGTAAAACAGAAGATAGACCATCTCTAGGAGTAAGCTTTTTAAGACAACTACTCGCTATTTGGGATTTTTTCCTATTTACTTGGATTTTACAATTTTTTTGGAAAAACCACAGAACACTTCACGAAATTTTATCAGGTACTTGCCTAATTAGAGAAAGAGCTAATGACAATAAATAGGGGTAGTTTTTGGCTCCTTAGCATATTTTACCTCTTCTATTTTGCACTTATTGGAGTATATATTATATTTTTACCAAAGATGCTACTTCAAAGTGGATATAGTGCTATTGAAGTGGGTCTTATATTCTCCGCCTCTCCTATGATGCGTTTTCTTCTACCATTTTATTTTAGATATATTAAAGGGGTACATAAAAAACACTATTTAATAGCTCTTTCTCTCTCTCTATTTGCCTCTATTTTGTTTTTTATTACGATAAAGAGCTTTATAGCCTTTTTTATCGTCAATCTACTCTATGGAGCATCAATGGGAGTCATTCTTCCTTATGTTGATACACTTGCACTTCAAGTAGTTTCAGCAAAATATTATGGAAGAGTTAGGTTATGGGGTTCTATAGGATTTATGGCAATTGCTCTATGGCTTGGTAGAGTACTAAAGAGTCCTGTTCAGAGTTTAACTTACCTATCTCTACTTGCTCTTTTTACTCTAATTAGTGGCTGGTTACTTGTAGGCTTTAATAATAAAGAAAAGGAGGATTCAACAAGTAGTATAACTCACCCTTTTTCACTTAAACGCTACTGGGCTTTTTGGCTTAGTGCCTTTTTACTTCAAGTTAGTTTCGGAGCTTTTTACAACTTCTTTACCATCTACGAGACAGCTAATGGTATCTCTTTGGAGATGACAAGTTGGCTTTGGAGCTTTGGAGTATTGTGTGAAATTGCTATGTTATATTGGCAAGGCTCTTTGCTTAGTGGAAATCTACTTAGATTAATTGAATTAGCAACTGCTACAACAATACTTCGTTGGGGATTACTATGGCTATATCCTGATTCACTAACTATGGCATTTCTTTCACAATCACTTCACGCTTTTAACTTCGCTCTTTACTATAGTGCCTCTATTGCTTATGTATATAGCCTATATAAAGAGAAGAGATTGGCTCAACAGTTTTTTCTAGGAATTACCTTTGGTCTAGGTGGTTCAGTTGGAGCTATCTTAGCTGGTTGGATATATGAAGCAAAGCCAACTTTTATATTTGCTTTTGAAGTATTTATAGCCCTACTCTCGTGGGTGGCTATTAGACTTCACTCTTATAGAAAGGGTAAAAATGTATCAGTTTGAAGCGGTAATTTTAGCTGGAGGACGTAGCCAAAGAATGGGAAAAGATAAAGCTCTTTTACCTTTTGGAGGCTACTCAACACTAACAGAGTATCAATATCAAAAACTTTTAAAAAATTTTAAAAAGGTTTCAATAAGTACAAAAGATAATAAATTTCCATTTAATGCACCTTTGATTTTAGATAGAGTAGATAGTAGCTCTCCATTAATCGCCTTAAAGGCTATATTATCTAATATTCAAAGTGATGTAGTATTTATACTTGGGGTTGATTTACCATTTATTGGGAAGGATATAATAGATACTCTCATAAAAAGCTATGATAAAAATGAACGTGCAAAAGCTATAATTGCAAAATCACCTCAAGGGTTAGAGCCTCTTTGTGGAATATATACTAAAGCCCTACTCCCATCAATTAACGACTCTATAGATAACAATAACCATAGACTCCAAGAACTACTAAATAACAAAGATACTATATTTATTAATTTCAAAGACTCTAAAGCCTTTATGAATCTAAATAATCCAAAAATATATAAAGAGGCGTTGAGGGTGAACTACCTAACCGCTAAACAAGTTTAGACGATTGGGCTTCTTGCTTCATAGTATCATATCTAGTTACAAAAGTTGCAACCCCGAAAGAGGAGACTCCACAAGCTTATATTCCGATAGTTCCTACCGTATTTCTATTATCAACTTGACCTAAGCCATAGTTTCTTATATTGACTGCTGCGTTTATATCTCTATCAA